>JBGTHU010000160.1:0-4751 GCA_041745975.1 Mariniblastus sp. | reverse complement strand
GCGGCCGTGCCGGCTGCTTTCATTGGAGGCGCCTTGGCCCTGATGTGGACAGAACAATCGTTGTCAATCGCGGCGTTGATTGGATTTGTGTCATTGGCCGGGATTGCCACTCGCAATGGATTGTTATTGATTGGGACGTATCGGACAATGATACAGCAATCGGGGTTTACCAAAGATGTGATCTTACAAGGCAGCCTGGAACGGTTGGCGCCGGTGATGATGTCTTCGTTAACGACTGGTTTGGGATTAATGCCATTAATTATCGGCGGAACCATGCCCGGTAAAGAGATGCTGTATCCCGTCGCGACGGTAATTGTCGGTGGGCTGATCTCGTCAACATTATGTGAAATTCTAATCCGGCCCGGCCTGTTTTGGTTCTTCACGCGGCCTACTCCCATTGAGAATCCGGTCGGTTTACGGTAAGACATTATCTAAAATGTTCCGAACATAATCGTAAAAAAACGGGAATCCGTTCAACCAAACTGGAAATTCTCAGGGGCCCTATGCCATCACAGGTCATTGAAGTTATCGACTCCCACACTGAGGGAGAGCCAACTCGTATCATTTATCGCGGCGGCCCCGAATTGGGAGATGGTCCCTTGCCGCAGCGGGTGATTCGATTCCGCCAAGAGTTTGACGAAGTTCGCCGTGGGGTAATTAATGAGCCGCGGGGGAACGATGTCTTGGTGGGGGGATTGCTCTGCCAGCCGCACGACGAAAGCTGTTCGTTTGCCGTGATTTTTTTTAACAATCATGGCTATTTGGGAATGTGCGGCCATGGCATGATTGGTTTTTTAGTGACGCTGAAACACTTGGGGCTGGTCGATTCCGGGGAACATCGGATTGAAACTCCCGTGGGGGTCGTCACCGCCACGCTGCAAGGTGACCATCGAGTCACGATCGAGAATGTGCCCAGCTTTCGCTACTTGAAAGATGTAGAAATCGACAGTGAGCCATTGGGAAGGGTGGTAGGTGACGTCGCTTGGGGTGGAAATTGGTTTTTTTTGGTCAAGAACCTGCAAGAAGATCTGGATATTCGCAACGTCGATCGATTGACTTGGCTGACCAAGTCGATTCGGGATCAGCTGACTCGACAACAGATCACAGGGATCGACAACGCCTGGATTGATCACATGGAGATTTTCGCTGAGGCGAAGTCAAGCGATTGCGATAGCAAGAATTTTGTGCTCTGTCCGGGCAGTGCCTATGACCGATCTCCCTGCGGAACCGGCACCAGTGCCAAACTGGCTTGTTTGGCGGCCGATGGAAAGTTACAGCCCGGACAGATTTGGAGACAGGAGAGCATTATCGGCAGTTCCTTCCAAGGCCAATACCGCCAACCCAGCGAACAAGAATTACAAGCGATGGCCCAGTTCTCTGAATCGCTTACTCCCGAACAACCGGTGATTGTACCCTCGATTACCGGATCTGCTTATGTTTGTGGAGAGACGAAATTGATATTTGATGCTGCTGACCCGTTTCGCCAAGGAATTCCTGTATGAGTTCGTCGACCATTGCAACCAACTCATCGCCGCAAGTGAATGCGAAACATGTCTTAGTGATTGGCGGTGGCGTCATCGGTGCAATGTGTGCGTTGGAGCTATCGCATGCGGGCTGCCAAGTCACGATTGTGGAAAAAGATCGATGGGGAGCCGCCTGCTCTCACGGCAATTGCGGGTATGTCTCGCCCAGCCACGTGTTGCCGCTGGCTCAGCCTGGTACGATTCGTAAAACGTTAAAGCAAATGTTTCAGGCCAACTCCCCATTTGCGATCAAGCCCCGCTTGTCGTGGCAAGCGTTGCAATGGTTTTTGAAGTTTGCCGGTCGCTGCAATCAACGTGATATGCTCGATGCTGCCGGGGGAAATCATGCGATGTTGCAATCATCTAAAGAATTGTATCAACGCTGGGTTTCCCAAGGGCTCGAGTGCCAATGGCAGGAAGTCGGAAATTTATTTGTGTTTGAACATCAACGCGATTTTGAAGCGTTTGCCGATACCGAACGGTTGATCCAACAAAATTTTGGGGTGTCGGCCACGCCACTGCCAATGAAGCAGTTGGTCGAATTGGAACCAGCGATCAAACCAGTAGTCGCCGGTGCGTGGTATTATCAAGGGGATTGCCATCTTCGACCCGATCTATTGATGTCGGGGCTGCGAACGTTGCTGGAGAATCGTAACGTGTCCATCTTAGAAAACTGTGAGGTCAAACGTTTGATCGCTGATGCGCAAGCAATTCGCGGCGTGGAAATCGATGGCGATACGATCGAAGCTGATCAATTTGTAGTCGCCATGGGAGCCTGGACCCCGTTCCTGAATCGCCAGTTGGGCTGTAAGATTCCGATTCAACCTGGCAAAGGGTACTCGTTGACGATGCCTGCTCCAGAGAAGATGCCCAAAATCCCAATCATCTTTGAAGATACCCATGTGGCGATCACTCCACTGCACGACAAGTACCGGATTGGTTCGACGATGGAGTTTGTTGGTTATAATACGACGATCCATCGGAAACGATTGAATTTACTAAAAGCGTCAGCGGAGCGTTACTTGGTAGATCCCGTTTGCGAACCGATCGAGGAAGAGTGGTTTGGTTGGCGCCCGATGACTTACGACAGTCTCCCGATCATTGACCGCAGTCCGGCTTGGTCAAACGTTTGGATTTGTTCAGGACACAGCATGTTAGGAATCAGCATGGCGACCGGTTCAGGGAAACTATTGCGGGAGATGTTACTAGGGGAGACGCCCCATTTGGAAACGAGCCATTATTCGTTAAAACGGTTTACAAAAAAAACCGTTTTCAGAAAGAAAAATTAAATGAAGAATTTTACGTTTTTGATCTTTGTGGCAATCACGTTTTGCTGCTGGGGAACTTATGGGCCGACCCTGCATATCGGACAGAAAGCCTTGGGAGCGGACGGTCAATTGAGCCTGCTGCGGTCGCTGATCTGTGTCGGTGTCGCCTATTTTTTGATTGCCGTTCTGGTACCCACGATTGTGTTGCTGACGCGGGGTGAAACCGGAGGTTGGACGATGTCCGGGTTCTGTTGGTCCTTTATCGCCGGTAGTTTGGGGGCCTTGGGTGCGTTGGGAATTACGTTGGCATTTAAGTTCAAAGGGAGTCCGATCTACGTAAAGCCTCTGGTGTTTGGGTGTGCCCCGATCGTCAACACATTTGTCACGATGTTTATGAGTGGCACATTTCGACAGGCGCGAGGTCTGTTTTTTGTAGGCATCCTGGTTGTGGCCGTCGGTGCCGCCGGTGTGTTGCTGACCAAGCCGACGCAAAAGAAAGCTGCTGCGATCGATAGCCCTACAATCTCTGAGGTAGCCAGTAGCGTCGTCACGGGAGAAGCGAAACCGATTTCATTGAGTGAAGCTCAAGTATCGTCAACGGTCGGCCAACTGACCATGGTCGTTTTGAGTGTATTGCTGGCAGCGTCATGCTGGGGTTCCTACGGGGCCGTTTTGCATCGCGGCCAAGCCCTGATGAAGGGGAGTCGATTACGGCCATTTATCTGCGTCGGTTTGGCCTATTTCGCAATCGCCGTATTGGTGCCTTCGCTGTTGCTGCCCGTCTTCCCGGAACCGGGACAGTGGTTGACCGATTCGGATCTTCCCGGTGCAGGGATCGGTTGGTCGTTAATTGCTGGCAGCCTGGGAGCGGTGGGAGCGTTGGGCATTATCTACGCGTTTAACTTTGGCGGGAAACCGATCTTTGTGATGCCGCTGGTATTTGGTTTCGCACCGGTGATCAACACATTGGTTGAAACGGCCTCCAAGGGCTTATTAGACCAGATCGATCCGTTGTTCTACCCCAGTTTGGCGATGGTGATTACCGGTGCCGTGATGGTGCTGATCTTTGCTCCTCGCCCTCCCGCTCCTGTGAAGAAGTAGAGTCAGAAACGGGTCAGATTGATCAGTTCAAAAAACCGTCAACGGTTATCCTTTTTTCCTTGACAGTCAGCGGCGAGTGGCTTAATATAATCACTTGAAACCGATTTCAAGTTTTGTGTGTTTTTTCAACTTGGTTCGGGCTGCCGCTTTTACTGACGTCACGGCTGCACCAATTGAGATTTTATCAGCGGACAGCTTGATTTTTACGGTAATGTTTGACTCGGTAACGTACGATTATCCGTTCATTCTGTCCCGTTCACTCGACTGATTCCGTTCAACCCACCATTCTGTCTATCCTGGGAGTTGATATGCCAAAAACGTATTCTTTCATCGTCCTGTTGAGTCAATTGACATGCGTGTTAATCACTTATGCGATCGCTTTTTTTGGATCTGAATCAAACCAATGTTTGATGGCTCAACCCCCTCAACGTTCCGGCTATCAAGTCGCTTGGTCAGATGAGTTCAGCGGTACGAGTTTGGACACATCGCTGTGGACGGCATCCAATACCAACGTACCCACGAACAATTCATTGCAAGATTACCTGCCCGAGCAAGTCAGCGTCAGTGGAGGGAATTTAGTGATCACATCCGAAAACGAACCCTCTCGCGGATTGCCTTATCGGAGCGGATTGGTGACCAGTACCGCATTGCAGCAATATGGTCGGTGGGACGTCCGTGCTAAATTGCCAACCTCGACGGGAATGTGGCCTGCGATCTGGTTGCTGGCCGACGCTCCCTGGCCCAGCCAAGGAGAGATCGATATTATGGAAAATCGAGGGAATGAACCTCTCAAAACCAGCAGTGCATTTCATTACGGGTCAAATTCTCCCTATGAACATAATTTTTTGGACTCTTCCCA
>JBGTHU010000159.1:0-3062 GCA_041745975.1 Mariniblastus sp. | reverse complement strand
GAGGAACGGAAAATGATATCCGTTCGGCCACGGATTTGCTACTAAGAGCGACTGCTAATTTGCAAGTAACAAACCGAGACTGGTTATTGAATTGGTTGCAAGAAAATATCGGCAGCGGTGATTCCAGCAATTTGCGAAGTCAAAATCTGACTCGTGTAATCCGTAGTGCTGCCGCCGATAGTCAAGCCACAGCAATCTTATTGGAAGTCGCTGGTACTGATGCTGCGATCCGAGAAGATCACCAAGCGGCAGTTGAATTGTTGGCCCGAGCCACCGAAAAAGATCCTCAGAACGCGATTGCTTGGAATAA
The DNA here is from genome assembly GCA_041745975.1 of Mariniblastus sp. Taxonomy (GTDB): domain Bacteria; phylum Planctomycetota; class Planctomycetia; order Pirellulales; family Pirellulaceae; genus Mariniblastus. The sequence continues at coordinate 2,752 of JBGTHU010000159.1, read as the reverse complement.
TCTGGCTTTCGTAATTCATCAAAATTTTCCGGAAAAAAAGGAACAAGCGCTTCATGCCGCCAACCAAGCGTATCAACTCGATCCCAACAATGTAGATATTTTGGAAACACGTGGCATGATTCTGTTCTCAAATAAAAGCTGGGAGTTGGCACTGAGTGATCTGCAAAAAGTTATCAACAATCGGCCTGCAGATCGAAGTGTTCACTTCGCTCTGAGCGAAATCTATCAAGCCTTAAATCGGCCCGAACTTGCTAAAATTCATCGAGAAAATGCTAACTGATAGCCTCCGGTAAATATTCAACCGTATCGGCGGATTATTTTTCTTACGCCGTAGATGCCCGTGCCGATGTTTGGGGGTTTGCCGCCCCTTAAATTGATCTTGAGCTAAAACAGATAATTTTTTAAGATTTTAGCGGAGGACTTTACTGGTTTTGTTTTTTGAGCGTTGTTGGAGCGAAAGGAAGTTGAAATCGCTCGTTCTTGTAATTCTGAGGATTTTTGAACGTCGATAACGTCGATTATTGCCCCGAGACATTAATTTTACTCCAAAATCGATACCACAGTTTTGTTTCGTGCGACTGTTTTCCCAAGTTGGCGATAAAAAAACAGAGGCTTTATTTTAAGGAATCGGATTTCGATGGATCGATTTTCAGCACTAATTGTGATCCCCTGTTTTAACGAAGCGAATCGGTTGTGCCGAGAATCTTTCGTTGATTTCCTGAAGTCATCCCAGTTCGTTCGTTTTTTGTTTGTCGATGATGGAAGCAACGATGCAACGGTAGACCGCTTGTTTCAAATTCAACGAACTTTCCCCCAACGAATTGACGTCCATCGACTGCAGCAAAATCAAGGCAAGGGGGAGGCGGTGCGGCAGGGGATGTTGATCGCGACCCAATCCAATGCCGACTGGGTCGGCTTTTGGGATGCCGATCTGGCAACGCCGTTGGCAGCTATCGATTGCTTTATTCAACGGATCAAACGATCGCAGGACTTGGATGTTATCATCGGTTGTCGGTTGCCACTGGTTGGTCACCAAGTTGTTCGACCATGGCATCGAATGACCGTCAGTCGTATTTTTGCTGGTTTGGCTTCGCGAGTTTTAGGGACTCGGTTTAGGGACACGCAGTGTGGAGCAAAACTGTTTCGCAATACCAGTTTATTGGAGTCCTGTTTGCAGAACAGGTTTTCATCACCTTGGATTTTTGACGTGGAACTACTGGCTCGATTAACGACCCTCCATACAGCATTGGGGCAACGTCAGTGGATATCCAAAGCCGTTTATGAATTGCCACTTGACGAGTGGCGTGAACGCGATGGTACCAAGTTAAAATTGAAAGATTTTTTGGCAGCACCATTGGCTTTGGCAAAACTGAAATGGCTTTATTCCGGACGACGGCAGATTCGGTTTATTAATGAAGTATTCGCTCAAATCGATGTCGTCGAACATCGGAATATTGTCTCACTTCCCAATGTGATCCCTTTTCCTGATTCGGGAAGCACGGACAACGCGGACGACGCGAACAACACGGCGGATCATGAACGACGGGCGGCATGACGTGGCTGCGAAATTGAGTCACCAAATGGTGGGGGTTGGCTTGCTGTTGGTCTGCTGTTTGGTCTTTTTCACGGGCCTATCTGCAACGGATTTGTGGGATGAAGACGAAGGTTTCTATGCCAGCACTGCCCAAGAAATGTTTAGCCGCGGGGATTGGATTGTGCCGTATTTTAATGGCCAACTCTTCGGGCACAAACCACCTTGGATGTACTGGATGATGATGTTGAGCTTTCAGACGCTGGGTGTCAATGAATTGGCGGCTCGAATACCGTCTGCTTTATTTTCTATCGGTAGTATTTTCCTGACCGCGCGCATCGGTTCGCTGCTGTTTCGGCCATCGGTTGGCTGGTTGGCTGGTTTCGTGCTGGCAACCAGTCTCTTTTTTACAGTTTCTGGCAGAAGTGCCACCGCCGATCCATTTTTAGTTTTCTTTACGACGGCGGCAATGTTGATTTTCGTTCAGAGACATTGGGGGAACTCCTTCAATGATTGGGTATCTCTCCAGAGGCAGGAACGGATGACTCAGGATGCAAACGAGAATGCAAACGGACGGACAACTGCGATCGGGATTTATGTTTTACTAGGACTGGGGACGTTAGTCAAAGGCCCCATCGCCGTACTGTTTCCATTGACCATCATGGGAGCTTTTGTATTTCTGTACGAACTGATGAAAATGAACGAAAATCAGTCGAACCAGCCGATCCAGAGGAATTTCGGAAGCCGAAACGGTGTCTTCAGCCATGTGGCTGCAAGCTTAATTCGTTCGATCGTTCAACTCCAACCAATCACCGGTGTCATTGTTATATTGTTGGTCGTGGCTCCCTGGTTTTTGATTGTCGGCTGGCGCACCGATGGCGCATTTTTGCAGGAGTTTTTTGGCGTCCATCATTTCCAACGAGCCACGTCATCGATGGAGGGACATCAGGGAAGTGCGTTGCTGTTCTATCCGGTCTCGATATTGATCGGAATGTTTCCTTGGACCGTATTCAGCGTTCCGGTGATTATTGTATGCTGGCAGCAATTGCGGCGATCCGCCAACGATCAACATAGCTTGCTGTTTCTAATTGTGTGGATTTTGGTTTACACAGTGGTCTTTTCTGCTGCTGCGACCAAGTTGCCCAATTATATCCTGCCGATCTATCCCGCGGTGGCAATTTTGTTTTCCTACTCGATTGATTGCTGGTGGCGACGGATTCC
>JBGTHU010000158.1:0-4872 GCA_041745975.1 Mariniblastus sp. | reverse complement strand
CCCCTCTTTTTTCAACAAGGGGATTCAAAAGGGGATGGGGACCTATCCGAGTCGATTTTCCGCATTCTTACATCGCAAGCAAGCCACGCAGGTACTGAATCGTAACGGCAATTCGCCGTTTTATCCTGTTTTTCAGTTCTTTCGATGGAGTTTTAGCGAAATGCAAGCCAGATGTTTTTATGGACCGAGCCAATCTGCTGGTTCAACGAAAGTCGGTGATGGTCAATTAACTTTGTCAGTTGAAGAAAAAAAGGTCGATCCGCCGATCAGCTCGGTGGGATTAGGGCTTAATTCCTCTTCATTTCAATTGATTCCGGCGGGCCAAGCCTATAATTCTCCGCCGGTTGTCGGCATTTGCACTTCCAAACGAATTGACAGTCGACTACGAGGGTTTACCTTGGTTGAGTTGCTGGTAGTGATCGCGATCATTGGGATTTTAATTGGGATATTGCTTCCTGCCGTTCAATCGGTACGTGAGGCGGCCCGGCGGGCCCAGTGCAGCAATAATCTTCGACAGATTGGGTTGGGATTTCACAATTACGAATCGAGTTTTGGCAATTTTCCTGTCGGTTCAACGCTCAGCAATTTTGTCAGCGCGTTTGCGGTTGTGTTGCCTCAAATTGAGCAGGGGAATATTTACGACGCCTACGATTTCAGCGTATACTACACGGATCCGGCCAATGCTCAGATTTCGCAGGAACAAATTCCGATATTTTTGTGCCCATCAATGAATATTCCACGTCGCGTGCCGGAACCATTGGGAAATGAGATCGGAGGCCCCTCAAGCTACTTAGTTAGCGAAGGGTCGCAATCGTTCATGATCGAGGCGGATGGTATGTTTGGGATGTCCTGGGCACAATTTGGTTACAACAATCGTCCGGTTAGCATCGGCGAGGTGTATGATGGAGCGTCAAACACACTGTTCGTCAGTGAAACCACCTATCAGGCGGAGGATTTACTGTGGCCCGCATCGACACCACTGGCGGGAACGGTTCGATTTGGATACGCTCGTTGGGTGGTGGGTTATCCGCGGGGAATTTCCATGGGTACGACTCGCTTTCCCTTGAATCGGCCCTCGGCGGCGACCCAGGGGGGGTACTCCAGTCAGCATCCGGGTGGATTGAATCTCCTGTTGGTGGATGGCAGTGTTCAATTTGTTAATGAATCAAGCGGACCCGATGTAATGAATGCTTTGGCGACGCGAGCGGGAGGTGAGGTGATCGATGGAAGTGTTTGGTAAACATGCAGATCGTCAACATTGTCGTCGACCTGTCCAGTTTCCTCTATTTTTATTTCTCAGCGGGTTGTGCTGTCTAAGTGTTTGCTTACTTCTTTCAGGATGTAGCGGCGCGCCGAAGGTGGAACCATTTTCTGGTGAAGTGACGCTGGACGGAAATCCGATTGGCCCGTTGTCGTTGGTTTTCACGTCGACCGAGCCCGACCGAGTGGGCTGCAACGTGATTGCGGTGGATGGAAATTTTCAACTCGAACCTGCCCAAGGCTTGGCCCCGGGGGCTTATCATGTCACAATCGAGGTTTTGCAACCTGACCTAGAGGACTATGAGCAACGTCGGTCTCAGGTAAGACCTGGCTTATTTGACATTAGAATCCCTGAAAAGTACGGGAAACCGCAGGCATTCACAATTGAGGTGGTTGCCGATCAAGAGAATCATTTTCGTTTTGAATTAAGTTCGCGTTGATTTTGCAAAAGGAAAAATCTATGACAAATCGAGTTAATTTAATTGGTTCAACCAAATTACGATCGTTGGCCTGCTGTGGATGCCTGTTATTAGCAACCGCCGCTCAAGCCCACTTTCCCTGGATCGTTTTGCCCGAAGCGAACAGCCGAGAATTTTCGGTCGTATTCAGCGAAGGCCCGTTGCCGGACGACCCGCAGTATTTGGCTCGCCTTGGTCGAGGGCCTGCTGAAATTTTGTTGGCCAACGGATCTTCCTGTATTTCTGTTATTAGCAACCAAGCGAGCGCATCAATGACTGAAAATGAAAATCATGAGGAGAAAGTTGATCGAGCGAGTGCTATGGCAACCAATACGATTCAAGACCTACCCGAATTGCCAATCGGGATCACTAGTTTCGGCGCCGCGCGTTGTAACGACGCGATTTATATTTATGGCGGCCACACGGGTGAGGCTCATCATTATTGGAATGAGTCTCAGTCGAATGAGCTTTGGAAGTGGGATTTGAAATCCGATACGCCTCAGTGGGAAGTTATTGCCAAAGGGCCCCGTTTACAAGGTTTGGGAATGGTCAGTCGCGGTCAGTATCTGATCATTGTTGGTGGATTTACCGCTACCAATGAGCAGGGAGATAGCCATGCGTTATTCAGTCAAACAGATGTCAAGGTATTTGACACCACGACAAACCAGTGGACAGACAAATTGAATCTTCCGGAATTACCTGAGGGTCGTTCCAGCCACGATGCGATGATCGTCAAAGATCGTTTGTATGTCGTGGGCGGGTGGAAGATGGATGGAGAGAATCCGACCGAATGGCATGACACCGGTCTCGTTGCTGATTTAACGTCCGCGAATCCTAGTTGGGAGACCATGCCCAGTCCCGAGTTTAGTCGTCGAGCGGTCACGTTGGCTGAATTCCAAAATCAATTGTGGGTAATTGGTGGAATGCAACAGCGAGGCGGACCGACATTGGCCGTATCGATCTTTGAGCCGGCGACCGGACGCTGGTCAGAAGGCCCGAGTCTGATCGGTGAAAGTGGCATGACCGGTTTTGGAGTTGCCGCTTGGTCGCTACAGGGTAAGTTGATGGTTTCAGCCCACGATGGATCACTGCAAGTGTTAAGTGATGATCGACAACGATGGGAACGGATCGGCTATACTCGCGACACTCGCTTTTTTCATCGAATGTTGCCGCTGGACGACGCTCGTTTGATAACATTAGGTGGGGCTAGTATGGATTCCGGTAAATTTCTACGGCCCGAATTGGTTTCGCTGGAAAAGTAACAAGTTTTTTGCCACGATTGTCGATTCGATTTTCGATTGATTCGATCGCCATCGCCAAGCTTGAAACTTCGGTTATACTTTTGCAGTATAGGTTGGTTATGGTTATAATTTTGGAAATGAATCATCATCACAACCGAACTGCAGTTTTATGGCTCAAACTCAAGCTTGGCAAACTATCCTAGGTGTTTTAATTTGGATTGGGATTTTCGCCGGTATCTTACTGGCTTTTAACCAATCATCGGCCCAGGCCCCCAGCGGGATGCGACAGCTGTGGCAGTTTGCCGGGAATCAGCGGATCGATGTCCAACTTGAATTTGAGGAGGTTCAGCTGCTGGCAGTCGGCGATTTGATTTTTTCGGCTGATACCGAAGACTATAAACCGATTGGAATGATCTCCTTCATTCCTGATATCCCAGCGGAGTATCCACCTACCAGTCTCTGTTATACGCGGTCGGCCAAAGCCACTTTTTTTGGATGCAGTCCTCCCCTGAGGTCAGGGGATTTTTTAAATTATCACCGCCCCGCGGATGACATGGCGTGGGTTATTCGCACGATGTTACCTCAGAAAAAACGGGATGAAATCTCCAAACTAATTTTGGAGTCATACGAACTCAACCGGGAAACGTTGATCGAAGCCTACCGACCGATCTTAGCCCAATCTTTCAACGAAGCGGCAGAAATCATTCAAGAAGATTTCGCTGCTGCCCTGCGGCGGCGCGACACGCAGTGGGATCAAATCAGCCAGCGATATCAGCAAGAATTTGTTGAACAGAAACTAGTTCCTTTAATCCAAGAAGAACTATGGCCGATCGTCCGTCGGGAAGCAGAGCCATTGATTATGGAAATTGGCCGGGAGATTTGGCAAGAGTTATCTTTGTTTCGATTCGCTTGGAGGTATCTTTACGATCGCTCGCTTGATCCTGATGAAAGTTTAACAAAGCAAGAACTCAATCGCTTTGTAGAAAACAAGATAACACCGATCATCGAGTCCCATATTGCGGATTTCGTTCAGGTTCAAAATCGAATTGTGCATCAAGTCGCCACCAACCAAAGGACTCGCAGCACAGCCGTCGAAGCAGTTAAACAAATCGTGGCCGATGAATCGATCCAAGCCTTGGTACGTGAAATATTTCAGGAAGTCTTAATCGACAACCAACGTTTACAACAGGCAATGGAAGCGCATTGGAATACTCCGCAGGCCCAGGCGGTTGTCCAAATGACCAATCAGCGACTCGAACCGACGATCGCTTCGATCGGGGTGGCGTTGTTTGGTTCCACCAGCGATGCAATTACGCCCGAGTTTGCTCGCGTCTTGCGACATCGGATTCTGCATAAAGATAGTCGCTGGTTGACATTGGTGCAAAACGGTAAAGTAGAGACTCGACCCGGAACATCAGCGGAAATTGTTTCCAGCACCAAAACTCGGGCTCAAACGCCATCCCGAATGACCGTGCGGACTGCGGAAGACGTCGGGCAGATTCCATACGCCCCGGCACGAAGTCGTTAAATTGGCGGGCGACAGAAATTTCTGCTCCTCCCATCGATGTTCATTTCATTTTCGGAAACATCTAAATCGATCTAATGAAGCAGCCCAATTCTCAACAACCCGTCAAATCGAATCATAACAGCGATCATGGCGTTGACCATAACAGTCACCTTAAAATCGGGAATGATTCTCTCAGCGCCGGGAACGAACCCGTTGTCACTTCGGCTGAACCAGGCCAACCTGGCTTGGTAAAACTTCCACCGATCTCGTTGGGGGTAGAGCGACGGGGGATAGAGATTCAGGGGCTTCAAGTGATAGCCGGAGACCAGGTTTTGCTGGAAGATGCCGAAGCCCATTTTCCAGATGGAGAAATCACATTGGTGGTCGGCCCGAGTGGTGTGGGCAA
>JBGTHU010000157.1:0-2734 GCA_041745975.1 Mariniblastus sp. | reverse complement strand
AACCGATCAGTCTGTCCAAGATCACCCTCCAGCTTGCTGGCCTAACTTTTCGACATCGGCAAAGACTGTTCAAGCCGAACCAAGCGGACAGCTACAATCAATTTGTAAAGATTAGGGGAATTAGCGCTCTGTAAAGATGATCTTAAAACATCTGATGATCTTATGACATTTTGAAGAAAACGCAATAAAATTCAAGAAAAACTTGGCCCCCTTTTGAATAAATTTAACCAAGCACAGCATTCAAGTAATTTCTCTAACAAATTTTGGGGGCGACGCCAGGGCAAAATAAACTGTCAATCGCTCAAGGGTCGGAAGCGAAGCAAAGCTCAGACTGAATTTACAACGCCTGTGTTGTAGCTAATCTGATTGGCGATGTGCAACCGAATTGACGCGTTCACAATTTGCCAAACCCACCTCGAAAGCTGAATCTACAAAAGCTACTTCATTCTGCTGAAACGTTGAGCTTTTTTTTGCCCTTTTGTTTTAAGCTCGTACAATCAACGGTTACGCATCCATAACTCAGCCTTCATCATCATTGCACCATTTTTAATATGGGGTTTTTAATGTCCACGATCACTCAAACCCAACCTGAAACTTTGAAACAACTGATTGATAGCGGTTGGCAATCAAAAACAGTCAAACAGGAGATTCGGGACAATTTCTTGAGGATGTTGGCGAATGCTGAGGAGTTGTATCCAGGAATAATTGGCTATGAAAATACGGTAATTCCCGAAATCAACATCGCTTTACTGTCCGGGCACGATCTGTTATTTCTGGGGGAAAAAGGGCAGGGAAAGAGTCGGCTGATGCGGGGGTTGATCCACTTTTTGGATCCCGAGATCCCTTATCTAGATATACCAGGTGTCCCATTCCACGAAGATCCGCTTCAGCCACTGTCTAAATCCGCGAAAGAGTTTTGTAACTCTCACGAGCCCAGCCAGATTCCGATCAAATGGTGGCGTCGGGAAGATCGCTACGCCGAACGACTGGCTCCGGGCACCAAATTTGCCGATATCATTGGAGAAATCGACCCAGCTAAATTAGTCGATGGAGTCAGCATGTCGACCGAAGAGGCGTTGCATTTCGGTTTAATTCCGCGAATGCATCGAGGCATTTTTGCCGTTAACGAGTTACCCGAATTGGATGAATTGGTACAAGTCGGTCTGTTCAACATCTTGGAAGAACGGGACGTGCAAATCCGGGGCTATCCCGTGCGTTTTGATATCGACGTGATGATTTTGTTCTCGGCCAATCCCTCCACATTTAACCGCAGCGGCAAGGTCATTCCCCAACTGAAAGATCGCATCGGCAGCATGATCCAAACTCATTACCCGGAAGAGCGAGACTTGGGCATCGAGATCATGGAACAGGAGTCGGGAGTTGATCTCGATGGAGACTATCCGGTTCGCGTTCCACTATTTATGAAGGAGATCTGCGAGCAAATTACCATCCAGGCCAGACGCAGCAAGTATGTAGATCAGCAATCGGGAGTCAGCGCCCGATTTAGTTTAGCCAATTACCGCACCATGGTATCAAGCGCCCGGCAGCGAGGGGTGATTTTGAATGAAAAACCGGCGGTTCCCCGCATCAGTGACTTAGGGCATTTGTACACCTCGTCGTTGGGGAAATTGGAATTGGATCTGATGGGCATGCACCAGATGTCAGAAAAGCAAGTGCTGGACAGTATCATCGCCGAAGCGATTCAAGTTGTATTTCAAGAGTACGTATCAACGCATGGTTTGGACGAAATCGCAGAAATTTTTTCCAAAGGAGTCCGCTTGGAAGTCGGCGATCTGGTTCCCTCGGAAGAGTATTCCGAACGATTAAAGCGCGTCCCACCTGCTTGGGAGAAAGCATTCGAAGTCAACGCGTCGTCCGAACCAGCCGTGCGAGCCTCGTGCGTGGAATTTGTCTTGGCCGGACTCTACTCGATCGATCGCGTTTCTCGCAGCCAGTTGCGTGGCAAAATGAGTTATGATCTATAAAAAATTGGAAATCGATTATGACGAATAAGCACACCATCGGAGGAATCGTGCATTCCTACTTGAAGTTTGATCCCCTGCGGTTTCCCAGTCCGAATCAACCGCCGCCGGACATCGTGTCCCCGTTGATGAACCAAATGCTTGCCTACGGATCGACGCGCGAGTTGACCGAAGAAGAATTAGCGCGAGCAATCCGCTTGAGCCCCGAACAATTCCAAAGTCTGGGCCCGAGTCTGGACGTGATTCGCAAGTTGCTCGAGGAACGTAAGCGGCGAATTTTGGAAACGTTTGAAACGCGAAACGTGAAAACACTCGCCCTCAAAGCGTTCCGCAAAAAAGCCAAGCAGGTCCCGCTGCTACCCGATTCAATCAAGAAAGCGTACCAGGTCGCAGTCGAACAGGAACAACTTTATGACTTAGAACTGATCACTGAAAGGGTCAACGACGATACCAACGAGATAAATCGACATCTGTTCGGGTTGATGGGAAGGTTGGAGGACAAATACCAAATCGATGAACTGGCGGCTAAATACGTTTTCACTGGTTACGAATCGATGACGATTCCGCAAGCGTTGGAGATCAAGGAGGAGTTGGAAAAAATCGATGAATTGCTGGAACAGCTCAAGGAAGCCGAAAAAAACGCTCAGATCGGCGTCATCGATATGGAACAATTGGGCGAATTCATGGATGAAAACACGATGCACTCGCTCGAAGAAATGCAGCGGATGATCGAAAACTATGTTCGCGAAGCC
>JBGTHU010000156.1:0-5348 GCA_041745975.1 Mariniblastus sp. | reverse complement strand
GATGTTCTGACTGAGCAAACGCATCCACCAGGAAATGTCACTCAGCCGACTTCGAATCTCAGCCAATCGCTGGGGGTTATTGATGATCGAATTAAGTTCCGGGTCGGACGGTTCTTTCGGCTGACCCAGTTCGTCTTTGCGGAGAGGACAGAGCATCAACCAGCGTCGCGCCACTTCGGCATCCTTCCAGGCAGCCACGACATCTGGCCGGGACCGGAGCACCATTCGATACCCGGTTCGACTTGCGGGGTAAATTGAATCTTTGCCAGAAAATGGGTCAACCTCCCTTTTGATTGTGATCCGTTTCCAAAAAAGGTCAAAATTTAATCTCACTAAGTGGCGTTGACATGTCGATAGGTTACGATATAATGACTCTTTAGGTTTGAAGTTAAATAGAATCTAAAGCTTAGATTCTTGCAGCTCCCTTCGCGAGCAAGCGATCGCGGCTGTCCCAAGTAGCTGAAATTTAATGCGGTATCGAAAAATGAGAATGATTTCTGTAAAGGACCTGGCGGAATTGCAAGCCCAGGGAAGCATCGAGGTGATCGATGTGCGAACACCAGTCGAATTTCGCGGTGTACACATTGAATTCGCCCGCAACGTGCCACTGAACCGCTTGGATCCTCATCAATTAATGACGCAACGCAACGGCTCGGCCGACCAACCCCCCGACCAACCCCACGACCAACCCCTTTACCTGCTATGTAAAAGTGGCAATCGAGCCTCCATTGCCGTAAAAAAATCACCGATGCGGGTTTTTCGAACATCGTTAATGTTGAGGGGGGTACCGATGCCTGGGTGGCAGCGGGATTACCCGTTGTGCGGGGCAAGCAATCGATTTCCTTGGAACGGCAAGGGCGAATTGTAGCGGGCGGTCTGGCGGCGACTGGTGCGATTGCGGCGTTGGCGACCGGACAAGTTGCCTGGGCGATTATTCCCGCTTTCGTGGGATCGGGATTGGTTTTTGCCGGGGTGACTGATAGTTGTTTGCTGGGCTTATTGTTGGCCAAAATGCCATGGAACAACCTCGGTGTCAGCGACACGTGTTGCCTTGCGAAATAGGTGGCGACGGATCTTGACATGAGTTCGAGGTCATTCATTAAACTTTCAAAGGGGAGTTACCGCGATGCAGAGAAGTATACCGCGAAGAATTGTGTTGGTGGTTGGCAGTCTGGTATTGGCCTTGATTGGATTCAATGGGTGTGCGAGGCAACTGGAGGATCAATCGGTGACGTTGGGCGTGATCACCAAGTCGGTCGAGGAACTGGATTCCTCAGTCCATCAACGGATCATGAACGCCAAGGATGACTTGTTTACTCGGCTCTCCGGCCGACTGATGCAAGAAATGCAAACTGCCGGTCCGGCGTCAGCGATCAAGGTTTGCCGGGAAGAGGCTCCGCAAATTGCCGCAGCGGTCAGTCAGAAAAATGGCTTAAAAATTGCCCGCACCTCACTCAAGCTGCGCAACCCAAAAAATGCCCCACCCGCTTGGGTTGATTCCGTGATTAAGAATCAGCCTGAGGCACCGCAATTCTTCGAACTGGCTGACGGAAAGACCGGAGCCTTACTACCAATTAAATTACAGAATACTTGCCTTATCTGCCATGGGCCAAAAGAAAACCTGTTGGATGAAGTGAGGATGGCGTTGGCTCAGCTCTATCCTGATGACCAAGCCACGGGCTACAATGAAGGGGATTTGCGGGGGTGGTTTTGGATCGAGGCCCCGCTGAATGCTTCGCCAGAAATTGGCGATGCACAGAATGGGATGGATGGAATTTAATTCCAGGAACTAAATGAAGATGAAATCGAACAAAATGTTTGCCGGCTTCAAATTTTGGCGAGTGCTGAGCAAGGTCTCAGGGATTGTCATTGGGATGATCGCATTGGTGCTGACGATTGCCTGGTTATCGGGAATGTTTATCGACAAAGTTCCTCCGGGCCGCGTCGATACTCAGCGACAGCTTTTGTCGGGGCAATCAACTGACGAGGTGCATGAAATTACCAAGGCCTACGTCGAAGAGGCCGTTGGGACCTTGAAGGCGTCTAGCCGCACCGTTTTGTCGGCCAAGGTGTTAGCATCGATCGAATCGATGAACGTTGTTGCGGGAGATATCGTAAGCCCTGGCCAAGTGTTGATCGAGTTGGATAGTCGCGAGTTCCAGACGCGACTTGAGCAAGCACGGCAGGCGCTGGATGTGGCGCTGGCGTCGACCCAGTTGGCTGAAAATAATTTCAAACGAGCTGAATCATTGATTGATCAGCGTGGGATTTCGCGAGCCGATTATGATCAAGCAAACCGCGATGTCCAGGTTGCTCGCTCCGAACAATTGCGGGCTCGGGAGGCAGTCACCGAAGCGGAAGTGATGCTCTCCTATACAACGATCGCCGCACCCAAAGCCGGTCGAATCGTCGATCGCTTGGCCGAACCCGGCGATATCGCTCGTCCAGGAGAACCACTACTGGTGCTGTACGATGCGGCCTCGCTGAGGCTTGAGGCGCCAGTGATGGAAGATTTGGCGGTTACGCTGAAAATTGGCGATACCCTGAAAGTATTCATCGATGCCATCAATCGGGAAATCGAGGCGACTATCGGCGAAGTCGTGCCTCAAGCCGACGCACCCAGTCGCACGTTTCTGGTTAAAGCAATCTTGCCCCAACAGGAAAATTTATACGAAGGGATGTTCGGTCGATTGCGAATTCCCGCGGGGGAGCGTCGCCATCTGTGCCTCAATCAAGCTGCCATCATCAGGATCGGCCAACTAGAGTTCGCTGACGTGGTGTTGGCCGATGGCTCGATTCAGCGGAGGATGATCAAGACGGGACAATTGGGAATCCCAGATTGTGATTGACATGCCCGAGGGAACGACGTTAGAACGAACCGACGCGGTTGCCAAAAAGTTTAATCATTAATATTAATTGGAGAAATGAATGAATTGGATATTTCAACCGTGGCCTTGGTGGCTGGCCGGTATCTTGATCGGATTAACGGTTCCGTTACTTTACCTGCTGGCCGGTAAAGCCTTTGGTATTTCGACCAGCCTGCAACAGGCGGGTGCGATGTGTTTTCCCAACAGCCGATTCGAGTATTTGAGTAAACACGATCGGCGGGCTCATTTTTGGACGTTAGTGTTTGCGGTGGGAATTGCCTTGGGATCATGGATTGGTACTCATTTGTTATCAGAACAACCGAAAGAGTTTTTGCCTGACCATTACGCCAACGTTGCCGGCGCAATTAAGCTGTTGATCGGAGGTTTTTTGATCGGTTTTGGCACGCGTTACGCCGGAGGATGTACGTCGGGCCATTCGATTACTGGCATTTCGAATTTGAACTGGCCCAGTTTAGTCGCCACCATCTTTTTCTTTGTAGGCGGATTGGCGGTAACCTGGGGGTTGGGACCTTGGATTTTTGGTTGAAGCGAACGAATGATAATCACTCGCGCGGGGAAGCCCATGCCCCCGCTTGCTTGCCTGCCACCCTTTTTTATTTTAGGAAACTTGCTTTATGAATGATACAAATCTTGAAAAAGTGGAACCAACGAAAACAAAATCCGGCAATGTTTTTTTGATCTATTTCAATGTACTGTTGGTGGGTATTTATCTGGGGATTTTGTTTACAAAGTCCGAGGTGGCTCGATGGCAGCGAGTCCACGATATGTTTTTGTTCCGCGAAGCACACATGTACTTGATTATCAGTACAGCAATCGTGGTGGCCATGATTTCAATGGGGATCATTAAGCGATTCGGAATTCGCACGATGGAAGGCAAACCGATCGAGTACAAGCCCAAACCGTTTCAGATCGGAATTGTTATCGGCGGAATCCTATTTGGTGCCGGTTGGGCCATTACCGGTTCATGCCCCGGCCCGATTTACGCTCAATTGGGAGCGGGGGCCTGGATGGCCGGATTCACTTTGATCGGTGCCATGGCCGGTATGTTTGCTTATGCGGCGCTCAAACCCAAATTGCCTCATTGAACCATGGAATTGCGAATTCGCTTGATGAAACTGTAGCTGTTCACGGAAAGCTGTTCCCAGACAAAACTGGCGGAAATCTTAGGGCGGTCGAGGCTCCCGCCGAGTAGAGGGCCTGGGCCGAGCGGGTTAAGTGGTATATCCTTGGCTCAACCGATACGAGCTCGGTTGGGGCTCTTCCTGTTTGCTAACTTTCCCAGCGCACGCTCCCCACCGAGTTTATCTCGGTGGAAGCAAGATTCGCCTCTAAAAGATCGACAAGTGGTAAAGTTTAGTCTATGATGTTGATGCTCAAAGAAGCTCTGCTTTCTTAATAAACAGACAAGCTGAGAAAATGAAACCACATTGACGTGAGAGAAAAAATGTTCAGTGCCACCGTCGTTGCGTTTCGACGCCGATTCCATTCCATTTGTTTTTGTCTCGCCAGTGTTTTGCTGACGGTTGAATTGGCGGTTGCAGGTTTTACCTGTCAGGAGAATGACGATTTAATCTGGTCGCAATTTCGCGGTAACCAACAGAACCCAGTTGCTGAACATCCTCAGTTGCCTGATCGCTGGAGCGAATCGGAGAATATTGAATGGGCTTTGGAACTGCCCGGTCGAGGATGGTCGTCGCCGATCATTGTCGGCAATCAAGTTTTTGTGACCACCGTCGTCACTGCGGGAGACTCCAAGCCGCCCCAGACAGGAACGGAATACAGTAATGAATTGGTAGCCGAACTTACCGAGCAAGGATTGAGTCAAGCGGAAGTGATGAAACGCGTGATGGAACGGGATTTTGAATTGCCGGACGAAGTTGATTTGGAGTACTTTTTATATTCAATTCAGCTCGATTCGGGAAAGGTACTTTGGAGGCAGCGGTACCACCAGGGAAAGCCGCCCGGTGGCAGGCATCGTAAAAATAGTTTTTGCTCGGAAACACCCATTTCCGATGGGCGACAAATTTATGTCTATTCGACCAATGTGGGATTATTCGCGTTTGATTTGACTGGAAAGATGGCTTGGAGCCGACCGCTTGAAGCGTTGCCGATTTACATGAATTTTGGATCGGGAAGTTCACCGGTATTGTGCGATGATCGTATCATTCTTGTTCACGATAATGAACAACAGTCATTCATTTCAGCGTTTAATACCGAGACGGGTGAATTGATATGGCAAGTCGATCGGAATTGTGAAGATCCTCAAAATCGTCATCCCGGAAAATCGGCTTGGGTTACGCCTTGTTTATGGAAAAATAGCTCACGAACTGAGATTGTGACTGTCGGTCCGGGGACTGCGATTTCTTACAACTTGGATGGCGAGGAGCTTTGGCGAATCAATGGCATGAACCCGGCACCCGCGGCCAGTTCATTGGCATTGGGCGACCGTCTGATTTTAAA
>JBGTHU010000155.1:0-3559 GCA_041745975.1 Mariniblastus sp. | reverse complement strand
GCCAACTTAATCAGGTTGAAATACCTTCTGAAACGGAACCGTTCTTCGGAGCCGACTGGAGCGATCGGTCATCCGCAAACGAAAACCATGATCTTGGTTTTAATGCGGATCGAGATGATGAATTGTCTCTCAGTCTGCCGTTGGACGAGGTTCTGGCAAATGCACCGCAATCCGACGGCCAATATTTTGTTGTGCCACCTGTCTTCGAATGAACGTCAATTTGCTGCTTGCCCCCAGAGGCAATCTTTCCATTTCAGTGATTGCGTCTCACGTACGCAAGGGGGAAATCTCGGCGGTCGAAGTAGCGGATTTCTTTTTGAGACGAATTAGGCATTACGACTCCCAACTCAATTGTTTTTTGGATGTCGATCATGATTTTACCCTGCGACAGGCTGTAGCGGTCGACAAACGGCGGCTGCAAGGGGCGTCGTTGGGACCACTTGCCGGGGTTCCAATCGCTATCAAAGATGGAATTTGTACCCGGGGCATGAAGACAACCGCTGGTTCACGAATGCTAAAAAATTTCCAATCTCCCTATGATGCAACCGTTGTTCAGCGTTTAAGAAATGCCGACGCCGTGATCTTAGGGAAGACCAATATGGACGAGTTTGCCATGGGGGGATCGACCGAGAGTTCAGCGTTTGGCGTGACGCGGAATCCTTGGAGCTTCGATGCCGTGCCAGGAGGTTCGAGCGGTGGTTCGGCTGCCGCTGTGGCCGCTTGGTTGGCCCCAGCGGCATTGGGTTCCGATACGGGAGGCTCGATTCGGCAACCCGCAGCATTTTGTGGGATCACGGGACTAAAACCGACTTACGGTCGCGTAAGCCGTTACGGCTTGATCGCATTTGCCAGCAGCCTTGATCAAATCGGTCCCCTGACCCGCACGGCTGCCGATGCCCGGCAGATCATGAAGGTCATCGCCGGTCACGACCCCCGCGATTCGACGTCACTTAAAATCCCGTATGGAATAGGTGAGGAGAGCGGCGAACCTGATTCGAAATCGCAAGAGCCATTGATCGGAAACCTCTCTGGCCTCCAAGATTTGAAGCTGGGCGTCTGCCGATCGCATTGGGAGCAAGGTCTTAATTCAGAAATTTCCGCCGGATTGGAACAAGCGATCGAATTGCTGAAACGATTGGGATGCTCGATCGTCGATATTGAATTGCCCCATTCCCAGTTCGCGGTTCCTTGCTATTATGTCGTGGCACCCTGCGAGGCCTCCAGCAATCTCGCTCGGTATGACGGCGTGCGATATACAGGACGACAACCGGCAGACGATTTACAAGAAATGTATTGTCGAACCCGCAGTGAGCTGTTTGGGGCTGAGGTGCAACGCCGGATCATGTTGGGTACGTTCGCGCTCAGTTCTGGGTATTATGACGCGTATTATTTGCAAGCATCCAAGGTGCGACGATTGATCAAGCAAGATTATGATCGCGCCTTCACTTCTTGCGACTTGATCATTGGCCCTTCGACACCGACAACCGCGTTTCCCTTGGGAAGCCGCAATCAAGATCCCTTAGAAATGTACTTGGCCGACGTGTACACCGTGGCCGCCAACTTGGCGGGTATCCCGGCTATCTCGATCCCGGCTGGATTCGATAGCTCGGGATTGCCGATCGGTTTGCAATTGCAAGGCCCCCATTTTGGTGAAGATCGATTGTTGCAAGTCAGTCATCAATTCCAACAGCATTCGGAATGGCACCGGCAGTGGCCATCCCGTTTCGCTCCAGACTTCACCCAACTTGGGGATGCTGATGGAACTCGACGACCGACCGCGACCGAGCCTGATCGCAGGGGAGACGACTGATTGATGGCACCTGCTCCTTTAGTATTCGATGGAATTGAGATCGAAGTGATTGTCGGTTTGGAGGTGCATGTGCAACTAAAAACCGCTACCAAACTGTTTTGTTCCTGTTCTATTCGTTTCGGAGCACCGCCCAATACGCAAGTCTGTCCCGTCTGCTGTGGTTTACCCGGTGCCCTTCCTGTCTTGAATCGAGCTGCCATCGAACTCTCGATTGCCACGGGATTGGCGCTGAATTGCCATATCAATCCGCTGACTCGCTGGGATCGCAAGAATTACTTTTACCCTGACCTACCCAAAGGATATCAGACCAGCCAGCTTGATTATCCTGTTTGCCAAAATGGCTATTTGGATTTAGTGTCAAACGAGGGAGAATCGGAAACGATCGATCGGATCCGTATCAATCGGGCTCATTTAGAGGAAGATGCGGGCAAGAGTTTGCACGGTGACGATGCCCAACCCGGATGCTCGCAGATCGATCTGAACCGATCCGGTACGCCACTGCTGGAAATTGTAACCGAACCGGATATTCGCTCGGCTGGCCAAGCCAAGGCGTTTCTCCAAGAGTTGCGATTAATGTTGACCTACTTGGATGTCTCTGATTGCAATATGCAAGAAGGGAGTCTTCGTTGCGATGCCAATGTCAATCTTCGTTTCCAAGCCAACGGAAGTCCCGCTGACGAAAACTTAATTGTGACGCCAATCGCTGAAATCAAAAACCTGAATAGCTTTCGGCACATCGAACGAGCGATCGAATTCGAGGTAGCGAGACAGTTTCAGCAATGGCAAACGGATCGCTTAACCATCGGCCAAGCCTCCAAACAAACACGAGGCTGGAACGAACATCAGCAAAAAACGGTACTGCAACGAGAAAAAGAGGCCTCGGCGGATTACCGTTACTTTCCCTGCCCCGACCTCATTCCCTATCGGATTTCGGAACCATGGGTGGCTGAGATTTCAGCTCGACGGAATCGATTGCCCGCCGAAATCAAGGACACATTGCAAACGGTATACCATTTGAGTCCTTATGACTCGCAAGTCATTGTCAACCAAGGGTTTCCCTTCGTCCAGTATTTCCAAGCTGTGGCAGACCAAGTCAATAGTTCGAAATTAGCAGCCAACTGGATGATTCAAGAAGTCCTGCGGCAGCTCAATGAGGCTCAACAATCAATCGATCAATATCCGGTCGCAGCAGTTCGTTTGGCGGACCTGTTGGCGATGGTTGCCAAGGAAGAACTCGATCAGACTCGTGCCAAAGAAGTGTTGCAACAGATGTTGGATCATGGCATGACGGCCGTGGATGCCAAACAGGCGTTGGGGATTGTCACCATCGATGATGATCAAGTCGCTGCGTTGGCTCGCGAATTGATCGCGGCCAATCCGCAGGTGATCGCTCAGATTCAGGCAGGGAACAACAAAGCGATTGGGGCCTTAATTGGACAAGCCCGCCAGCGAAATCCGAACGCCAATCCGGGCAAGGTCAAGCAAGAACTGATGAAGTTAATCGCTGCTGAGAGTTAGTCGCCCGACACTCCCAGCCAGCCTTTATAGCGAAACCATCCCAACAAACCGAAAGCGATCGCCGCCATGACGGTCATGACCCCCACGTAACCGTAAGGTGATTTCAATTCCGGCATGTTCCATGCACTCACTTCGGGATCGAAATTCATGCCATAAATCCCTGCGATAAACGTCAATGGAATAAAGACGGTGGCAATAATGGTCAACACCTTCATCACCTCGTTCATGCGG
>JBGTHU010000154.1:0-3841 GCA_041745975.1 Mariniblastus sp. | reverse complement strand
ATCGCGGAAGTGATTGGGATTTGTTTTCTTGTCGTACCAACCTGGGATCAGTCGTCGGGCGGGTATTTTCAATTGGGATGGGTTGCGGAGTCATGTCCGTGGCGGATTCAATCGCTTGCTTGACGATATCGACCACCGGTTCGGGTGTGGGGATCTGGTTGGGTTGTTCCCATACGAATTTCGCTCGGCTGTCGCTGATCTCAATCACCCGCGGGAGCGGCTTTTCCGCTTGAGGGTTCGATTTTAACGGCGTCGTCTGAAAGATGCTGATCACCCCGGCCAGCATGATAAACAACAAGTGCCCGGCCAAACTACAAACGATCGCCAATTGTAAGCTGCGATTCAACCGTTTGTCATCTATCATATACAGCAGCCATATTGCCAATACTGCCAACGAGGGCAACAGTAGCAATGTCAGCCAAAGCAAAAGTCCGTCCATCAGCACAATCGCGGCACCGACTCCCATCCCGCAACAGACGGTCGTCGCAATCACCAGCGGCCAAAACTGCTGGTCAAACGTCTGGATAATGGCAGGTTCAATCTGCTTGACCGTTTGTCGATTCAAATCTACTCTCCATCAATGGTCGCAGTAAAGTCATTAATTCCAGCTTGTCGGCAGAGTCCGATTGCCAACGCAACCGGTTCCCAATTCGCCTTTCGATCAGCTCGCAAAATCACTTTCTGTGTCAGTGGATTGTTGGCCTGGGCACGTTTCAAGATTTGTTCGATTTGTTCCAATTGGCGGAATTGACCTTCAATATAATATTTTCCTTCGGAGTCAATGTTGATCACGATCTCGTTGCTGCGATAGGAAGCGGGCAGGGCATCGCTGACGCTGGGCAAATTCATATCCAGCTCGCGCTCTTCTTCCGCAAATCGGGACGACACCAAGAAAAATATCAGCAACAAAAAGACCACATCAATCAGCGGCGTGATGCTTAATGACCCAATTGCAGATGTTCGTTTAATTTTAACCATGACATCAATTACTTATTATGCTTCGATTCGCCAGATTCGAGAGACGACAACTATCCATTAACGGTTACAAATCATGCTTCCTCCCCGGTAATTATTTGTCCTGCTGGAAAGGTTCAAGTAGACCTGCCTCTTTTAACCAAGACGCCAACAGTAGATGCCACTGGGAAACAGAATTCTCGCTGGGGCGAATTCCGTAGCCATGGCCTCCTTTAGAGAAGGCATGCAGTTCCGCCACTACGTTGTTTTTCTTGAGTTCAACAAATAGTAATGCTGCTTGTGCGGCGCGAAAGGAATCATCCCAGGTGACAGCCATAAACGTGGGGGGAGTCGATTCGGTAATCTGAATCAGGCTTCCCAATTCAGCTCGATCATCTTTTTCACTCTGCGCCAGGTAGGCAGCGTAGATTGGGCAAATGAAATTGGGTCGGCAACTTACTGAATCTGCCTCGTCGATCGGTTGATAAGTCTTCAAGTCAGACTGAACACCTGACAGGACAGTTAAGTGGCCACCGGCAGAAAAGCCCAACACCCCAATCCGCTGCGGATCGATTTCGAACTCGGCGGCGCGATGTCGGACGATTCGTACAGCACGTTGAATATCTTGCAAAGGTTCCCAATAAATTTTTTGCGGATCACGTCGAGGAACTCTGTATTTTAGCACGAAAGCAGAAACGCCAATCGAGTTGAACCAATTGGCCAGATCGACTCCTTCGTGTTCCCAAGCCAACAAATGATAGCCTCCACCGGGACAAATGATGACACTGGTCCCGGTCGCCGTTTCGGGACTTGCTGGAAAATAGCTTAATGTAGGCCTGTCAACGTAATAAATATGCCCCTCAGTAGATTGTTTTGCTTCCGCTTCTGCTATTTGTTGATCTGATAATCGAAACGCGTCGCTGGGTAAACCCTGAGGCCATAGAACAAGTTCATCAATTTTTTGTTTGTCCGACGGTTGAATAGAGGCGGAGGCATTTTGCGAAGATGTCATTTCCATTTCTTGCCCGACCGCAAAAATGCAGGATGACGAAAAGCGGGGCAAAAAAAACAAAAAAAGGCTCACCCCCACGAGGAGCACGCCTGCCTTCAACTCATTGTGCCTTCGCCGTTCTAAAAAGTGATTGTAATTTACAGGTTTAATCATATTAAGAATCCAATCAAGAGCCAAAAAATATTATAATACGAACTGACAGTAATCGATTGATTATCCAATTCAATTCGGTTTAAGGCAACCGGATTTATCAAAAGTTTACCGTGAGCGGTTGCCAAACAACAAAGAAAGAATAATGAGATGAAATTTTTTGATGCGTGCAAACGGTTGAATCCGTTTTTTTGTTTATTTTTTATATTGCCCCTGTTTTTATTCAGTGGATTACCGTCGACTGCTGGACAAGATCATCCGAATCTAATCTTCATTTTGGTCGACGATATGGGTTGGGGGGACGTTGGATTCAATGGCCAGCAAGAAATCAAAACTCCCCGGCTCGATCGATTGGCGAAAGAAGGGTTAGTCTTCAACCAATTTTATGCGGGTTGCACAGTTTGTGCTCCGTCGCGAGCTACTTTTTTAACAGGCTTCCATACGGGGCATGTTTGGCAGCGTTATAACGGTAACATTCAATTTCGCGAAGATCCATACGATCTGACGATTGGCACGATGCTCAAGAGAGCCGGATATCAAACGGCAATGATTGGAAAATCGGGTCTGGCCTGCAATAGTGATGATGCAGGGCTGCCCAATCGCAAAGGTTTTGATTATTTTTATGGCTATTTGGCCCACGCAGCGGCCCATCGTTTTTTTCCAAAAACGTTGGTGCGAAATGGAGAAATCGTCGAATATCCCGGTAATCACGGTCGAACTGGGGATCAGTATTCGGGTGACTTGGTGTTGGCCGAAACGCTTGGTTGGTTGGATCAAAACGGGGAAAAGGGGCCTTTTTTTCTACATCTTTCACTTCAGCAACCGCACGCGGATTTGGTAGCTCCGGAAGAGTTTGTCGCCCCCTATCGTGGTCGGTTTCATGAGAAGCCTTTCACCCCTCAAGGTCCCAATCAAGGCTATCGTCAAGTGGACCAACCGGCAGCCACCTATGCCGGTATGGTGACTTACGTTGATCATTCGATCGGCAAAGTCATCGACAAACTGATCGAGTTAGGGATCGAAGAAAATACGCTTGTAATTTTTTCCAGTGACAATGGTGGTCCGGCCCCGGGGACGGCGACGATGAACACGCCGCTGCGGGCTGGCAAGGGTACGATTTACGAAGGTGGAATCCGCGTCTGCGCGTTTGCCACGTGGCCAGGGAAAATCCCCGCCGGGATCACGGTTGACGAACCGCTGCACGGTGTCGATTGGTATCCCACTCTCGTAAAGCTGGCGGCTGCGCCAGCCGGTCAAGATCTGCCGCTGGATGGACTCGACATTTGGCCGGTGCTGACTGCCGGCGCGAAGTCGCCGCATGACGCGCTGTTACTTGCCGGAACGCGACCAGGTGTCGCTCACCCGCCGCAAGGCCAATGCCGACCTCGCCGTGGCCATGGGCGGCCGCGTCGCCGAAGAGGAAATCTTTGGCTACGACAAGGTGACCTCGGGCGCTTCGGCCGACATCAAGATGGCAACGGGCCTCGCCCGCGCCATGGCGACGGAGTGGGGCATGTCGGACAAACTCGGCCCGCTGCTTTATGGCGACGCCCAGGACGAGGTGTTCCTCGGCCGCTCGATGATGCAGCGCAATACCCACATGTCGAACGACACGCAAAAGGTCATCGACGAAGAGATCAAGCGCTTCGTCGATGAGGGGTATGGCATGGCGCAGAAGGTCATCCGCGAGAACATCGACGACCTGCACTCGATTGCCGGCGCCCT
>JBGTHU010000153.1:0-5187 GCA_041745975.1 Mariniblastus sp. | reverse complement strand
GGGCTGAAAAAAATAAGCAGGCAATAATCTCCAAGAATTGTTTTGCAATAACCGACACGGCGAACTCTAATTAGCAGAAAAATCTTTAGAAAATGGGCGGTAAATGAATTAAAATGGATAGAAGCGGCTCTCACCAAAGGTTAAAACCCAAATTAGGAGGCTGCCAGATTGATCTTTTTCCGTTATATTTGCCGAATCTGTGATTAAAACTAGTATTATCAACTTTTAACCACTATTTGGTATGAATGATCTATCGAATGACCCTGCGAACGCCCCTGCAGACGGCCGTCTTGAGCAAGCTTTGGGGTACATTCGAAACCAGCGGAAGCAATTGGAACAATTGCGCAACCGAGTTGCTCGACTGGAGGGTGTACTCGATTATTGCCTGGGGGACGAGAAAGGGATTTGGTTGTGGCGCAATCGCAGTGAACGGATGGATCCCAACGTGCCAATTTATGATCCTCTGAGAGCCGCATTTCACATGTCACGATACGAGTTTGCCGCCGGATTCGCTCGTGAGCGTACGGTGGCTGATATCGCTTGCGGAACGGGCTATGGCTGTCAAGTTCTTTCGGTAAAGGGGCATTCCAACAGCGTAACCGGGTTTGATATCTGCCCACAAACCATTGAATACGCTCGCAGTCGATACCAATCGGAAGAGCGGCAAGTTCAATTCAAAATAGCGCCTGCCGAGTCGATCAATGCACCGGGCAAGCATTTTGATTTGGTGACTTCATTTGAAACGATTGAGCATGTTGAATCGCCTGCTACGATTCTCGAGGAGATTGCGAGAATCTTGAAACCGGATGGTATATTTATTTGTTCGACTCCGAATCAGTGGCCACTTGATATCGCAACTCATCATCGGGTCGTGCTGGGTTACGATCAATTTCGCCAATTGCTAACGTCGCATTTTCGCATTTCCGCCATCTATAATCAGAATTCAGGCACGGATTGGGAGTTTAATCACGATCAACCGGCGGGCCACGTATTGACCACCCCCTCGAATCAGCATCTGGCGGAGTGCTTTATTGCCGTCTGTGAGATGGCCTGAGAGATCGCGACCCTTCAGAACGCTTACCTTTTTTTCTAAAACGGTCGGTTTTTGACAACTGGTCGCAGAATTTTCAATTCTTTGCGGAATGATGGTGGAATCGCGGGATCAAATCGTTACAATCAAGGGCTTGGGGAGCAATGTATCAAAGGAAAAATCATGCTAGTTCTCAGCCGAAAAGCAGGTGAGCGAATTTGGATCGGTGACAAGATATCGGTGACGATTGTACGCATCACAGGAGGTGGCGTACGTATCGGAATTGAAGCACCCGATGAACTGCCGGTGGTACGGGAAGAGTTGAAGCTGAGGATGGAGCAATCGATGATGGAGCAATCGGTCGTCGAGCAATCAGGTGACAAAGGGATTTCTAAAGCTCCCTGATCGACGGAGGCTGTGTTACTAATTTCGTTCGGCGACTTTGGTGCTGGAGGTCACGGGTGTCCCTGATCGAATATCGATGCGGGTGGGTGGAAGTTCATTGAAGGGTCCGTATTTGGCCAGCAGTTCTTCCAACAGAGATAACTTGGATGGGGCGTCAATCTCGCCTTCGGATTCCTGCCCAGGCGGGTTCCCCCAGACCACTTTGGTTGCCAGTGTGGTATCAGTCCACAATTCGTAGGGGATCGATCGATTGTCGGGTTCGGTCGGCATTCGATTGGTTGTGATTCGATAGAATCCAAAATCTTGCCAGCGATCTTGTAACAATTTTGCGATACTGCCACAGTCGACAACGCGTTGATCGGGCCATCGGCTCCATTCATCCAGGTTGGTGAATCGAATGGGCTGAAATAGGGTAAATCGCAAAAGGGTTTGGTCTGAAAATAATTGATCGGAGAGAACGATCGCCTGGTGATCGACCAAGTATAATTTTTCAGCTTGGTTAAGGGGCCAGTCAGGAATCGTATTCCGGTTCAATTCAACTTGACCTACGGGGGTGCGCATGACCAGATCGACTTGCAGACCACTGTCCGATTTTTGTACTCGACTGACATTTTCCACCCATCCAACGCGCTGAAACACTTCAACCGTACGAGGCACTAGAGTCGGGTCCAGCAAACTGTTTTTCGTTGTCCGATTTAGCTCATCCAGCAACAGTTCTGCGGGGTCCTGCAGCGGTTGGACGGCAGCGGGTGAGAGGGACACCTGAACGTTATTGGGATGCAACTGGTACGGTCGCAGATCGGCAAACGCCGCATGGTGTTCCTGCCACAGATGCGTTGCCACGGCGATCAGTATCATGGTGGCAACGATCAACAAAATCCCGGGGTTAAACAGGATTGATCGCCAGGAAAGATTGTCCATCAACCGGGAGAACCAGTCTTGTTGGCGTCGTTTCCGCATGATCACCCGTACCTGTAAATTGTCCAATTAAAATCGTTTTGGGCGTTTTTTTCAGACCCGATGTTTGATGTTAAAATCCGCCGATTATCCTCATTTATCGGCGAATTCGCGGTTGCCGCTGAAGAGTCAATGCGTGTTCTGTGTCCAATTCGAACAATCGGAAATTCCGGAAATTTCGGCAGGTGGTTTTTGATGATAGGAGTGGGCGTCAGCACTCAGCCGTTACCAAACCGTAAGCGCTTCCTCTAATTCTATCTCCAATCGATCGCGGACGGTCGATTTTATTAGTTCAATTAATCGCAACACGTCCTGACTAGTAGCATTTGCATCGGCGACGAAATAATTTGAATTCCGATCCGAAATCGCCACGCCACCAATGCGCGTCCCTTTAAGCCCTGCTTGGTCGATCAAGCTTTCGGCTGACTCGCCGCCATGATCCTTGAAAATAAACGTGGCGTTTTCATCCCAACCGGGTTGAGACGCTCGCCGGACGATCCACCGTTTTTGCATTTGTTTGGTCAGTATTTCGGGTGACTCTTGATCGAACTTGAAACGGGCCTTCAGTACGGCTAATTCGGTGATACTGCTTTGTCGGTAGGAGAAAGAGAGTTCGTTACTTTTTTTGGTCGTTCGTTCTCCAGTACGACTAATTAAATCGACTGATTCAACCCATGATCCCATGTCACTGCCGCTGGACCCGGTATTGTAGTAAAGGGCAGCCCCTACCGTACCGGTCATGCCCACCAATTGTTCTGGGCCCGCGAACCCTTCGCGAACGGTTGAGGCGACAAAGTGGGAGAGCTGGGTTCCCCCGCCGGCGGTCAAGGTCTGGCCCTTGATTTCGATTTGGCAAAAATCGGGCGCACTTAAACGGAGTACTAAGCCGGGAACTCCACCATTGCGAATCAAGACATTGGATCCGCTGCCAATCAAGCGAATCGGCAAATCATTTTGCGAAAAACGCTGGAGTAACCCGATCAATTCATTGACGTTGGTTGGTTCAGCAAAATACTCGGCGACACCTCCCAGCTTCAGTCGAGTGAACGGGGCCAGGGGTTCGTTTTCACGTACAATATGTTCAAATCCGGCGATCAAACTCACTGTGGTCTACTCTTTTCTGATGCTATGGTGGAAACTAAAATTGTAACCGTTCACGGTATCTATCGCCTCACAAAATCGGCGAAACTCGTAGGCAGTTTGAGGCAACTGCCGAAGCATTTATTGGCCAATGCCACACGTCGAGTGATTGTTGTTTCGGCAGGAGCCTCAACCTCTCTGCCAACCCGTGAACGGTTACATAAAATTTGAATAATATCATGAATCCGTGGGCGGATGTTTGCAAGCCCACTAATCAATCCAACTCCACTATCAATCAAAACAGGAGACAGGCCAGCGGTGACCATTTATATTGACGATCGACCGATCGGAGCGGCCCATCCACCCTTTCTGGTAGCGGAAATCTCTGCGAATCATGGTGGTTCCTTGTCACAAGCGATCGCCACGATCGATGCGGCTCATCGAGCTGGGGCCGATGCCGTCAAGTTACAAACTTACCATCCAGATACCATGACGATGGATTGCGAATTCGAGGAATTCCAGATTCGAGGAGGGACTTGGGATGGTTACACTTTGTATGAACTGTACCGACAGGCTCATACGCCCTACTCGTGGCATGAGGCGTTGTTCGAGCATGCTCGGCAGCGGGGAATCACTTTGTTTTCCACACCTTTTGACGAAACAGCCGTTGAGCTGTTGGAGAGTTTGGATGCACCAGCTTATAAGATTGCCTCGTTTGAAATCGTCGACTTGCCGCTGATCGCCCGCGTTGCCGGCACGGGCAAGCCCTTGATTATTTCGACGGGAATGGCTGCTCTCGACGAAATCCAAACCGCGATCGATACCGCTCGCAACCATGGATGTCGAGATCTCATTATATTGCACTGCATCAGTGGCTACCCGACGCCTTTGGAACAAGCCAATTTAAAAATGATCACCACGCTATCAGGTCAATTTGGATTGCCGATTGGATTATCGGATCATACTCTCGGTTCAACGGCGTCGGTGGTAGCGATTTCCTTGGGTGCCTGTTTGATCGAGAAACACTTTACACTTAGTCGACAACTGGGTGGACCCGATGCCTCGTTTTCAATGGAACCTGAAGAATGGAGCAAGTTGTGTGTTGAGATCCGTCAAGCCTGGCCGGCGTTGGGAAATGGTGATCTTCAGCGGCAGCCTGTCGAGCAGGCCAATCGGCAGTTCCGACGTTCCCTGTATTTTGCCGTCGATTTGGCTGCCGGGAGCATCATTCAGCCACAACATATTCGCCGTATCCGCCCTGGGTTTGGACTTGATCCCTGTTTCCAAGACCAGTTGACCGGTTGTCGGCTGGTAGCAGATGTAACCGCCGGAACGCCCGTTGCGTGGTGCCATTTCCAGTCGAAAGTCGAAAAACCTCAAGATGGCCGACAATCCTTGAATTGACGGCACGTTTTATTACTGTAAATTAAATGGTAACACTTCAGCCGACGGAAGCGATAAGTTATTTAACCGGAAGCCAATGCGAATTTTGCGATAGAAGAAGCTCAGCGTGTTGCGATCTTTTTCCGCAAGATTTGGAACGGCGACCGAACTACTTCATGCGGCGAAAGTGTTACATTAAATGAAACTGGTCACCAGCAGTTTTCCAAGTCGTCTCTAATCATCAATCGATGATTACCTTTCACATTCCAATCGATTTAACTCACAAGGAAAATAACATGAATCCTTTTAAGGTCATTATTGGTGGCGTTATG
>JBGTHU010000152.1:0-2838 GCA_041745975.1 Mariniblastus sp. | reverse complement strand
AGAAGCTTGCGCCACTCACATGAGGGCTTCGAATTGGATCGGCGTCAGATAGCCGAGTGAAGAATGGCGAATTGCCGTGAACGGTTACGAAATATCGTAACACTTCAGCTGATTGGCGAGCGGAATGTAGGGTGGGACCAGCTCGCATCAAGCAGTAAACCCTCTCCCTTTTTGGAAATTGTTCACCCTTTTTAATATAAATTTCTCATTCATCCGCAAGCGCCGGCCCACCTTCGCCAATCGGCGGAAGTGTTACGCAAAATTAAGCTCGCCGAAGGGCCTCGATCGGATCGAGCATGGCTGCTTTGCGGGCTGGGTAGAGCCCAAAGATGATTCCGATTGAAAATGACACTCCGGCAGCAATGAAGATCGAAGCGGGCGTGATCACGGTCTCCATCCCGGAAAAGTACGTCACCATTTGTGGAGCCAAGACTCCCAGCATGACCCCCAGAATCGTTCCCAGCATGGACAGCGTGGCCGTCTCAACCAAGAATTGCACGATAATATCGGTTTGGCGAGCCCCCAGGGCACGGCGAATCCCGATTTCATTAGTCCGTTCGCTGATCGTGGCCAACATAATATTCATGATCCCGATGCCTCCAACCAACAAAGAGATCGCGGCGGTAGCGCCTAAAACAATATTAAAAATTCGCTGTGTCGCTTGGGCTTGTTCCAGTAAATCAAGCGGAACGGTGATGGCATAATCGCGGCGGGGATGGAACTTGGCCAGCAGCGCATCCAAGGCCGCTGAAGTCGCTTTAACTTGCTCACGCGATGCGACGGTGACCGTGATTTGACTGATCTCCAACCGTTCCGCAGAGAAATTCCCCTGCTCCTCCCGGTGAATCACATCGCCAATCCGGCTGCGATCGGTCGTCAAAGGAATCACCACATCGCGATTCAGATTTTGGGCCGATAAACTTGAACCGGCTCCAGCGGAAGGAGTCTTGAATTTTTGCACTCCGACGATCTGAAAAAAGTTCGCTTGGGCGACGCCGATTGATTTGCCGATCGGTGATTTTCCCGGAAAGATTCGCTGAGCCACCTCTTCACCGATCACACAGACATTGGTGCGCTGTTCCATGTCGATCTCTTCGATCGGTCTGCCCAGGGCGATCTCGATTTTATTAGATAGGAAATAACTGGGGTGCACACCGACAATGCGGGCCTCCATGGCGTTGGCGCCATGGCGAACTTGTTGGCTGACTTCTCGAAGGGGTGTGACGGAGACAACGTTGGGCAATGCCTCTTCAATACGTCGCAGGTCGCCGTAAGTCAAACCATAGCTGAGTTCAAAGCTATCAAAATCGACTTCCTGTTGAGTGTCGCTAGGCTTGATGCTGCGAGCAATGATATTGTTGATTCCCAGAGCTGCGATTTGTTGTTGGGCTTGCTGGCTGGCTCCTTCGGCCACGGCCAGCATCACGATCACGCTGGCCACGCCGAAGACCAAACCGAGGATCGTGAGGAATGATCTCAATTTATGCATCAAGATACCGCGAATGGCACTTTGAAACATGGCTTTATATCGAGTCCACATCGATTCCGAATTTTCCTTATTCGATTCCTGGCATAGCCGACGGCGCCGCAGCGCCTGACGGAGCCGTTTGTTCGACTTGCGATTCTTGTTCGGCGAAATCTTGTACGCCTCGAGCATAAGCATCGAGTGCCACAAGTTCCCCCGGTTCTAATCCTTCACTGATTTCGACAAACGAGTGGGTAAAACGTCCTGGGGAGACCCGGCGCCGCTGAACCGTGCTGGGGGCCCCTTCAATAACGTAAACATAGGACTGCCCAAAATGCTCGGTGACCGCACCAATGGGAACTGCGACCACATTTTCGTAAGTACCCACAAGGATGTCGACTTCAGCCGTCATCCCCGGTTTGACCGAGATGTCCGCCGGCAGTTCATCGATATGAATGATCGTTTGATAATTTTGGATACTGGTATAGCTGCTGGCTGCCATATTAGCCACGTTGTGGACGGTCCCCTTGAGTCGGGCCTCGGGAAATGCATCCAATCGCATGCGAACGGGTTGGCCAACTTTGACGCGATCAATGACCGACTCATGAATATTGGCAACGACTTGCATATTCATCAAATCGGGCAGGTAGTAGATATTTCTACCACTCCAGACTTCAGTCCCCTCGCGAATACGTCGAGTGGCGTCAAACCAACGCTCATTCGCATAGGCCAAAATGCCATCTTGTTCGGCGTACATGGTGCATTTTTCCAGCATTTTTTTTAGTTCACCCAGATTTGACTCGACCAACGCCAACTCATTGCGTGCGTTTTCCACAGCAGCTTCCGCTTTTTTCAATTCAGCATTGGCGGTCTGTTGCGAACGTTCCCATTTCAGTTTCGTTTCCGCTTCCCTTCCTCTCAACTCAATCAACTTTTTTTCTTTTTCAAAAGTCAGCAAGTTTTTCAATTTCTGGCGATCTCGTTCGACTTGAAATTGAAATGTGTTTTCTCGCAATTGGATCCCACGCAGTTGCTGGGGAGTCCGGTACCCTTTTTTGACCAACACCTCGGCATTGATTTTTTCATTGACAACCTCTTCCAATTGAGCCTCAGCATCTTTGATCGCTCTCTCCAAATCAGAGACCTCTGCTAACAAATCTCCTTCTAAGTATTTTCTCAAATCGATTTCGGCTATTTCATATTCGAGTTTGGCTGCTGCGATATTGGTTTCGTTTTCATTTTTTTTGATTTCCAATAGCTGCTCGGCTTCAGCCACTTTTCCTTTGGCGGCGTTCACTTCGACTTCCTTTTGACGGATTTGGTTTTCAAACTCATTGCTTTCAAAGGTGACGACTTTATCCCCTTTTTTTACC
>JBGTHU010000151.1:0-6401 GCA_041745975.1 Mariniblastus sp. | reverse complement strand
ACGCGGCGGACAACCACTTCTTTCTGCTTGGCCTTGCTTCGGATGGGGTTTACCAAGCCAATTGAGTCACCCCAATTGCTGGTGAGCTCTTACCTCACCGTTTCACCCTTACCCAACAGGAACTACTAGCGGGAGCCAGCGATTCCTGATGGGCGGTTTGTTTTCTGTGGCACTTTCCCTGGTCTTGCGATCGGTCGGCGTTACCGACCATCCTGTCCTTTGAAGCCCGGACTTTCCTCCCGCGGCAAATACCACCGGCGATCATCTGGCTAACTCTCAAGAATATTCTAACGGTGTCTGACAGAAAGTACAGTCGTCATTTGCTTCAGACATTCAATTGGTGTTGTGTGCCGGAGAAATAATTCAACACTGCCAATTCGGCAATGTCATTGCGAAAAACCAAGGGGCGTTGGTGGAATTCGCAAAAATCTTTCGCTTGCAGCAATAAGTCTCGGACGTGACAGAACCGGAACGGCCGTCCCACTCGTTTGTAATGATACTCAATCAAGCGATCGACCACTCCCTCTTCGCAGCGAAAACCAAGTTCTGCCATCTCCAGCTCAAACAGATCTTTGAATTGTTTTTCGGAAGGGTCGAAGACTTCGACTTTATAAGGAATTCGACGCAGAAATGCCTCGTCACAAAGATCGGCTGGTTTTAAGTTGGTAGAAAAAACCAGCAATTGTTCAAATGGAAGTGAGATTTGTCGTCCCGAAGGTAAGTTCACATAGTCATTGGCAGACTCCATGGGAACAATCCAGCGGTTAAGCAGTTCTGTGGGGGAGATTTGCTGGCGACCGAAGTCATCGACAACGAGGCATCCGCAATTGCTTTTAACATGAATGGGGGCCTCGATGATTCCGGTCGTAGGATTAAAGATTGCATCGAGATGTTTCAGTTCCAATTCACCGCCGACGACAATCGTGGGCCGAGCAATCCGAATCCAGCGATCATCGGCCTGGAAGGAACGCGTGATGCTATCCGTTTCCGGCAGCGGAGCAGCGACATGAACTGCGGAATCGAAAAGTCGAATGATTTCGCCACCGACCGTAATTGCGCGAGGGATCCAAATGTGTTGGCCAATGGATCGGATTGCCCTCACCGCCAACGCCGATTTGCCGTTTCCGGGAGCACCGAAAATAAAGATGCTGCGACTGGAATTAAGAGCCTGACCGAATTGGTTGATGGTCAAATCATTGACCAATAAATCGCGATAGGCGTTTTTGACTTGATTAAATGTAGGACGACAATTGCGAATCGACTGTTTGTTGACCGATTCTCGATAATCGGCCAAACAGACGGGAGCCGATCCACAGTAAGAGCTGCGGGACAAATGAAGTTTTGCTTGCTCGACTCCCTTAGGGGTCAGTTCGAACTCAAAGTCACCCAGACCGGCCGAATTTTTGGGGCTGATTAATTGATCACTTTTTAGTACCCCCAATATCGGCTCAATCAATTGGAAGGGAAGTTTGACTTGATCGGCGATCCGGCGGCCATACTGTTCGCCATGAAGGAACAAGAACTTGAGGATCAAAGGCAGAATATCATTTTTATGAAGACCTGCCTCCATCAGATTGGAGGGAGAGCAAGGCAGGAATTGATCTTCAAGGATGGGTTCCCGATGGGGTTGCGGAACCACGGTGGGCTGGGCACCAAAAAATGATGCGTCCAATCCGCTACTGGTTGATTCTGATTGCATGATAGTCTGATTCCTCAATCTGAAAGGTTGCTCAAAGATAGCAATGCCATCATGCTGCATGATCGTCAGCATAGATACATTCGTCACCAATAGAATTGCCCGACCTGGATGGCTGCGGCAGTAGCACAAAATGGAATTAATTCTTCGTAGAACAATCCCATTGGCCCTGGAGAAGCTAAACTTGGCAGCGTCCTTTCTGCAAGATCGGCTTTCGTTCTCAACTGACTAAATATTGTTCTTGGTCTTGCTAACTTCGTTTTCGCTGTCAGATTTGTAACAACCAGAACCTTATTCGACAATTCATGATTCACGTACGGCAATTACGGAAGGTTTATCGGGAACTTCAATCTGGCCAATTCGTGGCCTTGGATGGGATAAGTTTCGATGCCATGCCCGGTCAAATTTTTGGCTTGCTGGGCCCCAATGGTGCGGGTAAAACGACTGCGCTGCGAATTTTGAGTACCGTGCTGAAGCCGTCCAGTGGTACGGTTTTAGTTAACGGATTCGATGTTGCCCAAGACCCGGATCAAGTCCGGCATCAGATCGGATTTGTTTCCACCAATACGGCGATCTACGACCGCATGACCGCCTGGGAAATGATTCAGTTTTTCGGTCAGTTGTACGGGATTGAAGCGGATTTGCTGCAATTGCGGATGGAGCATTTGTTTGAACGATTTCAGATGAATGATATTCGTAATACCTTGGGCAGCAAAATGTCCACCGGCATGAAGCAAAAGGTTTCGATTGTGCGGGCGCTGGTGCACAACCCCCCCGTTTTGATTTTTGATGAAGCCACCTCGGGTTTGGACATCGTGGTCGCCCGAGAAGTTTTGAAAACGATAGAGCAAGTCCGCGATCACGGCAAGTGCGTGATTTTTTCCTCTCATATCATGACCGAAGTTCGCCGCTTGTGCGATCAAGTCGCCATTATGAATCGCGGACAGATCATCGATCAGGGATCGACGGAGGAATTGGCTCAACGGCATGGAGAGGATGACTTGGAGGAGTTGTTCTATCGCTTAATTTCAGAAACCGAAAATCAGTTTCGCCAGCAAATAGAGGATTTTTCAGTGCGAGAAGATTATTCGGTCCGTGAACCATGAATAAAACCAACTTGCGCGTTTCAAACAAGATGCAGTGGAAGAACATCAAGCTGATATTTCGGCGCGAGCTGCGCGATCAACTCCGTGACCGCAGGACACTGTTTGCCGTCGCCGTTATGCCGTTGTTGCTTTATCCGTTGATGGGAGTCGCGTTGCTACAAGTCGGGCAGTTCATGCGGGTCCAGCCCAGTCGGGTTTGGTTAATCAATGCCGAAAATCTTCCTCGCCAACCGAAGTTGTTGATCGAGGGAGATTGGAACCCAGACCTTTCGGTTCCGCCATCCCATCAATTGCAAATTTTTCAATCTTCCGCTGCGGATGAAGAATTCCAACGCTTAATTCGCCATTATCAAGATTTAGTTCATACCGAACAGGGTGTCGATTTGGCCGAACAATTGATTCGTGCCGCAATGGCCAAGTACCAAGTTAACTCAGCCGTTTATTTCGCCCCCAGCGACGAGACCTCGCTTTTCCACTCGGCCGCCAGCTCGATCTCGGAATCCCAATTGGATTCCGAATCGCCCCCCCCCACCGAATCCCCCACCGAATCCCCCAACGCCCCCCTCCAGGATTCCTTTCAAATTTTTGTGTTCGTCGACAGCTCGAATGAAAAATCGAGGAACGGAGCACTACAATTAAGTAAAATTCTGGCAAGTTGGCAAGCTGCCAATACACAAGTCGTTCTACAGCATTATGATCTTCCAGCGAATCTATTGGATCGAGTCGACATACGGCAGTCTGATGTTTCTGACAAACAAGTCGCCAAGGCCAAATTGTGGTCGCGGATCTTGCCGTTGATCATTGTGGTGTGGGCTTTAACGGGGGCTTTCTACCCAGCGATTGACTTGTGTGCGGGTGAGAAAGAGCGTGGCACATTTGAGACGTTGTTGAGCAGTCCTGCCGCCCGTAGCGAGATCGCCATCGGCAAGCTATTAACGGTGATCGCCTTCAGCGGATCCACTTCGTTGCTGAACTTGGTAAGCATGGCGTTTACCGGCGTGTTCGTGGCTTCCAAAATAGGGGTGAGCGAAGGAGGGGTCGGTTTGCCATTAGGATTTCCTTCTGCCTCCAGTTTTTTCTGGTTATTGGTCGCTACCGTGCCGATTGCGTCGCTGTTCAGTGCCGTGGCCTTGGCGGCGGCGGCGTTTGCACGGAGCAGCAAAGAGGGCCAGTATTATTTGATCCCCCTGATGATGATATCCATGCCGTTGATGATGCTGCCGATGTTGCCCTCAGCCGAGCTGGACTTTGGTATGAGCCTGATCCCGGTCAGCGGCCTGATTATGCTGCTGCGAGCTCTGTTGGAAGGGGAGTTGGCCGACGTGTTGCCGTACGTCGGCCCCGTGACGATTGTGACATTGGTTTGTTGCTGGATTGCCGTGAAATGGGTGATTTGTCAATTCAACAGCGAATCGGTGCTGTTCCGACCCAGCGAGCAATTCAGTGTGCAGAAGTGGGTCAAATCACTTTGGTGTGAACGAAACGAAATGCCCTCGATTGGCAGTGCCATTTTGTGTGGTGTGGTTATTTTGGTTTGCAAATTCTTCTTGGGTTTTGCGGCCTTCACTCCCGAAAACTTCTTCGATTTTACAATCCAGGTTTTTGTGATTTTGTTGGCCGCAGTTGCCATGCCAGCCGTGTTAATGGCGATGTTCCTTTCTCGACGTCCCTGGGAGTCGTTGAGACTGCGCGGTTGTTCGTTGCCGATGGCCAGCGCCGCGATTCTGTTAGCAATCATGATCAACCCGTTGGTGACTTGGGTGTCAGCTGCCGTGATGACCGTCTATCCTCCCAACGACAGCTTGCTGGGGTTTCAAGAGGTGGTCAGTCGCATTATCAATACCGCACCCAATTGGTGGGCTATCTTGTTCGTCTTCGCCATCATGCCCGCTCTGTTCGAGGAACTTGCGTTTCGAGGTTTTATTCTGTCTGGATTGGAGAGTTTGAAGAAGAATTGGCAAGCCATTGTCATTACCAGTCTGTTGTTTGGATTAACCCATAGTATTTTACAGCAATCGATCATGACATTTTTTGTCGGTGTGGTACTTGGAGTTATTGCCGTACAGACGCGTTCGCTGATTCCTTGTATTCTGTTTCATGGCGTCCATAATAGTCTGGCAATTACGATCAGCCAATTACAAACCGACATGGTACAGAACTCGTTCTGGCTCGGTCGGGTTTTGGTCAGTCAAGACGGCAGCCATTTGCAATATGATTTAACTAGTGGCTTGTTAATGACCGCGATTGCCGTCGCCTTGGTTGTCTGGTTCCTGAAGCTCCCCCGAGTCGATCTGCGGCCTGGCGGCGTTCAGCCGGAGGCAAGTTTAACTTCGCAGCCATCGCTGGCCCAACGATAGCTGAGCGACTTTTTCGATCGGATGCGTTTAGTCTTCTGATGTTTCCAAACGGATGCGATCGACGACGCCAATGTATGAGCCGTCGGCATGGAAGGCATGTTGGTCGAGTTGGAGCTGGTTGCCGCTGACGCTGATTTCCGAGTAACCATGAAACAGTCCCCCTTCAATCGGACGGGGAGTTCCCAGCACACCGGAGGAGCTCTGCATGGCGTATTCTCCTTTTACCGAGACATGACCACCCAGCCAAACGCCGTCCTCCGTTTTATCACTCCATTGAGCAACCAGGGGTTCACCAATATCCAAATAACTGCCGCAGCCAGAAATCACGTATTGAATTCCGTTGATGCGACCTCGTTCGTAACCGTGCATATGGCCACTGAAAACTAGGTCAACAGCGTATTTCTCTAATCGTGGAACTAAGTGCTGACGAAGTCCGGCGTTGCCGTCAATCCAACGTTCGCAAAAAGGGGGAACATGAACCGCCACGATGCGAAAGCGAGCGTTTTGAGCGGCGGGGGAGGAGAGGGCGGCGTCCAACCAGCCGTTGGTGATGTCGTTGATTCGTTCCGGGCTGAAGCCCTTGGTGATGGCAAAGTGCTCCAAGCACACAAAGTATACTCCGGCATACTCGAAACTGAAACTGCCGAATCCGGGGGTTGGTTGAATGGCCGAAAAGGAATCGCTGCGGTAACGGCTGGGCATATCAGCCGACAACCGCAGCGGATGGTTGGGGCTGTCACCGTCATGATTGCCCCAGGAAATAAAGAACGGGGCATGGGGTCCGAAAATTGATGCAGTCCGATCCAGGTGCGACTGTCGGGTTCGATCGTATCGATTTCCATCATCAGCGTGATCGCCCAGCCCCAGCAAGAACCGCGGCTTGCGCGCGACCATGTGTTCCAACATTTTCTTGCTCGGTTCCCACGGATCGGCGTCCCAGGCCCAGGCTTTGGATGACGTGCGGATACGATTATCGGTTTGAATATCACCAATCGCCATGAATGTAAAATCTTCCGGGACATCCGGTGCTGTGCGGAATGTGGAAGTCCCGGTCACTTTTTCCCCACCAACCTTAGCCAAACGATAAAAATACTCGCTACCCGGCTGCAGTTCAGCCAATTGACCTCGGTAAAAATAGGATTCAGTCGTAAATTTGCTGGTCGCCGGACGACCGCTGGCGGTGGTCGCCATCGGCACCGAAAGGCCCAATTCGGCGGTCAAACCGTATTCGACCACCAACTC
>JBGTHU010000150.1:0-3536 GCA_041745975.1 Mariniblastus sp. | reverse complement strand
TCTTGCCGTGACTGCATCGCTTCTAAAGAACTAAATTGTCCAGGTCGAATCGGCTGTCCCAATAAGTCGTCGCGGATGATCAGCCGTTGCCGAGTCGTCCAGCTATCACTGTGGAGCAAATACACATAAGCAAGCGCGAATATTAATCCCGCTACCGTCGGCAAGATCAAGAGCCAGCGATATTTTACCACTGTTTCGATCATATATTCAATCCGCGGAGTCATGTTGATCAATCGTTGTAAATGATAATTTTGCTTGTGTTGCGATTTCTGGAACTTACGGTACATCCTCTTTCATTGGATCGGCGATTACTTTCCGAATTATGGGATTTTACGCGTTAAATCTGACAAACTACCCAGTGCAAAATGGGTTCCTAACCCGCAATGTTTGCCAGGCTAGTGTTTTTTGGGAAGCAATTTTGCGAGGCAGGTTAGTTTGCCATGCATTTTTCATCCCAACGGAGATGTTACGTCCCCTTTTTAAGATTGCCTCTAAACGGGCAACAAAAGCGCAAGGCTGATAGCGTTAGATATCTAACACTTTGTAACTTCATCAAAGATTAACCTAAAGTTAGTCGACTACGCTGAGTTTAGGGATTATAATCGATCTCGTCGTGACGGATTTGTTTCGGCGAGCCCGCGTGCGGTTCTTCATTTGAATATTGGCAACTTAGTAAAGAAAACGAAAACAGGTCACAACCTGGGAGGAAATTGATGAGAAAATTTATGATGTTGGCTGCGATGGTCGCAGCATTGTTTGTTGGCCGAGTAGACGCCGATTTGGTGGCTTATTGGAATTTTAACAGTAACGATTTACCCGGTGGTGGATTTGGTTATCTGGCCGATCCAGATGTGTTTCCGCTTGCCGCTGACCAAGGAATGGGTAGTCTTACTTTCGGCGATGGAATTTTAAGCGACACCGTCGTCAATGGAAATGGCGATACAGTTTATCAATGGATTCAATCATTTGGCGGCAGCGCTGATAACGCATTAGGCGGTGACGTTTCTGGCGGTACGCTATCGCTTCAAGGAGGCACTGACAGTCAAAATAATGGTGGTTATCTTCAGTTCGCCTTTGACATGACAGGCTTGATGGATTTGGTGGTTTCCTATGATACTCGAGGCACTTCATCAGGTTTTACGACTCATATTTGGTCATGGAGCACTGATGGAGCGAGCTTTACAGATTTTGATACGCTTACCGACAGGAACGTGACAACCTTTTCGACCTTAACTCTCGATCCATTGAATGCGCTTAACAACGTTTCGACCGCGTTCTTGAGACTTAGGGTTGACGGAGCAACTGGGACGACGGGGAACAATCGGTTTGACAATGTCCAACTAAATGCGAGTGCGATTCCCGAACCAACCTCTGGGATGGTTTTAGTTGGTTTGGCAGGTTTGGTGGCTATTAATCGCCGCCGTCGATAAATAAATCGGCTGCATGCTGGCCGCTCGAGATACAACTTTAATCCCCGCCCGATCTAGAATTTGGCGGGGATTTTTTGTTTCCGGATTCCAGCGGAACGGCGCGAGCCGTCCGGTGTCTCAAGGACCGCAGGATTCTCGCCCTTCCGCTACCATCAAACCGCGGAACTTAATTCCGGACAATTGTTCTACACTCCTGAGAAGGGTTACGCTCGGGTGTTGTGCTTAACGTCGCAGGCTTGGAAGCTACCCCCCTTATTTAGAATGCGCTGTGGCTGTGAATTGACCAGGCCTGTACTCGCCTATTCACTCGGGAAACATCGACTTAGGCCTTGCAAAACAATAAGTTACCGGATGGTAAATTAGCCGTCGTGCGTTAGCACCGGTTTTTTACGAGAACCGGACGCTAACGCGCTCCGGCTGATTCGGACATCAATTGTTTTACAACGACTTAGTGAACAGTGGCTAAAAATCTATTTCACAATTACTGTTGGGGATTTCCAGAATTCGTAGATTCATGTTAAACTTTGTGGATTCGTTTTCGGGACTGTCCAACGTTCCTTCAACTTTCTTTCATGCAACTTTTTGCCCAAGAAAAACAACAGGACCAATCGATGAAGCGCTGTGCCAGCCAAATGCAATCGACGTTCGGTCGATTTACATTATGTCGATTTACACAAGGTCGATTTCCATTAGGTCGATTTCCATTAGGTCGACTTCCCAGCCCTTTTTTAGCGATTTTCGCGAGTTGGGTGATGATCGCTTCGGTTGCCGCTCAGCAAGACATTCCCGATGAGCTGAAGGCATCGTTGAGAAAAATCAATGCGGGCTCTGTCCTGTCGACGGTTGCGTTTTTGGCCTCCGATGAAATGGCTGGACGGGACACGCCTTCGCGGGAATTTGACATTGCTTGCGCTTATGTGGCCAGTCGTTTTCGAGGGGCCGGTTTACAAGGGGGGGGTGACCAGGGAAGTTTTTTTCAAGAAACCGAGATTGCCACCGTACAACTTCCGAGGACAGATTTTTCAGTTCGTGTTGGTGATCAATCCGTCGACAGTTTCGGCATGTTGGCCGGTGAATCGGAATCGGTCTCGATCAGCGGCGACTTGACCGTTGTCGATTGGGCCGACAACGCCGCCCCGCAATTGGCGGGTCCGGTCTATTTGCGATTGGACAATTTTGATCGGCGTCGTGACATGTTCAATCTGGTGCGCAAGACGTTGCAGTTGAAACGGAGTGGTGCGACGGCGATCTTGCTGGGGGTCTCTGAAAACCATCCGTTGGTCGCTGAAGCGCGCTTGCGTCAGTCGGAACGGTTGGTATCGACTCGCGGTGACTTTGCCGGGCCGACTCTCTTAATTCCAGCATTGACAGAGGAGCAACTTAAACAGCCCATCCAATTGGAAGTGCCCGGAGTTCGTGGAGGAAAATCGAAGGTTCGCAATGTGATTGGAGTCTTGCCTGGCAGCGATCCTACGTTGACGGCCGAGGCAATTGTTTTTTCCGCTCACCTGGACCACATCGGCCAATCGAGCGACGGGGTTTTTAACGGAGCCGACGACAACGCCAGCGGCGTCACCGCCGTACTGACATTGGCTGACGCCTACGCCGCCTTGCCGACTCGACCGAAACGGACCACCCTCTTCATGACGTTTTGGGGGGAGGAACGCGGTTTGTTGGGGTCACGATATTATGTCTCCCGTCCAACGTGGCCGCTGGAGAAAATCGTCGCCAACATCAACATCGAAATGATCGGCCGCCCCGAATCGGGTGCGCGGGAGAAGGTCTGGATGACCGGTTGGCAACACTCGAACCTGGGGGAACTGATGGATCGGGGTTCGTCTCGTGTTGGCGTGACGACCTTCGAGCATTTACAATATAGCCAGCAGCTTTATCGGGCCAGCGACAATTATTCGTTTGTTGAAAAAGGGGTGATCGCCCACAGTTTTTCCGCCGGATCACTGCACGGCGACTACCATCAAGTGACCGATGTCTGGGAGCGATTGGAGATTCCCCATGCCACCCGAGTGATCGAGGGACTGTTTTTGGGAAGCTTGCCAATCGCCAACGGTGAATTGACTCCGGAGGTTAAGAAATAGGGAATCGCTT
>JBGTHU010000149.1:0-3363 GCA_041745975.1 Mariniblastus sp. | reverse complement strand
CGCGATTCAAACGCTAACGTGTAATGTGCATACAACAAAGCGCGACCCGGAAGGTGGTCTATCCGTCTGGATTACTTGACGGGTTCCATTCCAGCCAGATTAACGCTAACTCGGCTTGCAAAAATAGTTAAAAAAAATCGCCCGAAGCTAACCGACTTCATGTGCCCCACGTCATACGCAAAAATTTATCACACGAACAATTAGTCAATACCCGTTCGCCCTATTCGTCCATTGATCCGGGGGTACCTTGCGAAAAACTCTTTTTTCCTGGGTTGTAGTCGTCTATATTGGATACATCCAGAGTCGAATGAAAACCCTCTCCCGGAACCAAGACGATTTCACTGTGCAGGTCATGTTGTTCGGCAACGACGCCGTGATGCCGGGTCAACTCCAGCACCGCCAAGAAAATACCGATCATCGCCGACTTATACATTTGCATCTCAAACAGGTCGGTAAAGGAAACTTGACCGCTTTCCACCAGTCGTCGATGAATTCGCAGCATGTAGATATGAATCGGCGTTTCGTCAACGATTACGTTCTCCTGAATCACAGGGCGATTGTCGCGCAGAACACGTCCAAACGCACTAACCAAATCCCATAACTCCAATCCTTCGATCGGTTGATTCTGGATTTCAATTTTTCGCGCTGGTAAGTCATCGGACTGCCTGGAGAAACGTTTTCGCCATTGCACTCCTCGCTCTTCCAGCAATACACTCATGTCCTTAAACTTCTTGTAACAAAGCAACCGTTGCACCAGGTCTTGGCGGGGATCGAGCGCCGTTGCGGAGTCCGCATCCTCATTTTCTTGTTCGAACTCGTTGCGTGGCAGCACTTGTCGGGTCTTCATTTCGACCAACATGCTAGCAATTTCGATAAATTCGCCGACGCTCTCGAATGAGATTTCTTGCAACAACTCCAACTGTTGCAGGTACTCGTGTGTCAGCCGAGCCAAACCGATATCTGTCAATTCGATTTCATGCCGTCGCACCAGGTGCAACAAAAGATCGATGGGGCCTTGAAAATAATCGCTTTTAACAACGAACGACACAATTTTCTTTCCGTGTTCTATCCTGCGGGATCGTCTATATAGGATAGACGACACTATAGAATAAAATCATTGTAAAGTCTACGTTCCTATTTTGCGGGACCGTGTGGCAATGAAACTGGCGATATGTTGATCGAGTGCTTCATTGGCACCCGCTCCCCAGGTGTCTTCGTACATATCGAAGATCGCCAGTCGGGCTTGAGCCTGCGCTCGGACCTTAGCCCGGATTAAGTTCGTCACGTGACCCTCACGAATGGTTCATCAAACCGAAGTGAAAATTGTACGGGACCAGGGAATGGTGCCCAAGACTTTACGTTAATTGTGGGCTGACCTTCAATGGTATCGCCTGATAGACAAAGCCATGGAGTCTTGCCGCAATGATCTTTTTTCCTTAAACTTGCCGGTTTCTTAAAACCTGGCGGGAATTCCGCTTTTGAAACTTAGGCAAGATGGTCAGTGATGTGCAATTCCTTGGAATCAGAAATTGTTGAAGCCGCGCTGTGGCTGGAAGAAAAGGGACTCAACCAAGGGACGACAGGTAACGTATCGCTGCGTTGCTCCAAAACTATTGATGCGACCCAACCTCAACTGGCTCTCAATAGTAATCGAGTCCTCAAGCGAAATGATATCGAAGACTTAACGGATGCCAAAAACAAAGTGGATCTCGAAACCCGAAGGGATGTCGAAGCGGGAAGGAAATTGGGAAACCAAATTCGAAATCAGTTTCTGATCACTCCCTCGGGCGTTCCTTACCGACGTTTGACTCAGGATATGATTGTTGTGATGGATCTTGATGATCCCGATGGTCTTTGGCAGGGTGAACACAAGCCATCCAGCGAATGGCGGTTTCATCGCGACATTTTGAATGATCGGCCGGAAATCAATGTGGTGATTCACTGCCATTCCCAATTTGCCACCGCGTTGGCCGTCAATCGCGTCGATATTCCCGCCTTCCATTACATGGTAGCAGCATTCGGAGGAAACGAAATTAGGTGTGCTCCTTACGCCCGTTTCGGAACGGATTTGCTCTCCGATTATGCAGTTGAAACTTTGAAAGACCGGATGGGCTGCCTGTTAGCCAATCATGGGATGATCGCGATCGGTAAGACGATGGAACAAGCCTGTTGGTACGCACAACAATTGGAGGCATTGGCGGCCCAATTTTGGCATGCACAGCTTTTTGGTTCACTCTGCCTGTTGACCGATGAACAAATGGCAGAGGCTCGATCCGCGATGCAAAATTACATCTAATGGGCACGGTTTGAAAGGGAGGTCGAGGCTCTTGCCGAGACGACCAGCTCAACCAATCAACTAATGCGATTTTGATTTTGCGTAAGACGCCCATCAAGCAGATTTCATGTCACTCCATTTTATTTTGTATCGCTCTTTATCTCGTATCGTTCGATTCGGCATCCCAATCGGGAACATCACCATCACCGGTCGGTTCCCCAGCGAGAATCCAAGATAAATTGAAGCGACTGATTGTTCCTCCCCCTTGAGCCCCCCCTTCGTACAGCAGGTAGATCCAACCTTCCGAAGGAGTCCCCGGCCGCCCCGCATTCATTGCCGAGTATGCAAAATTTCCCTCAAAGATTTGTCGGCGGATCGGCCATGTTCGTCCACCGTCGAAACTGGCCCAAACATATCCGTTTTTACGGCCACGTGGGCTGTCGATGTTACTGTATAGTAGGATGTCTTTCCCCAGCACTGGCAGTCGCACCATTCCACCCATCAAACCGTAGGTTGATCCCCTGTCCCCATCGGGCAAGACATTGGACCGCCATGAATTTTTCCAATTGATCCCCCCATCGGTACTTTCGCCACTCCAACGCCACAGCGCATCTTCCGCCTTGGGAGCCCAATGCCGCCGAGTGTTGTAATGCAACGTGCCATCGCTCAATTCGACAATGCAGGCTTCGCCCGTTCCCATCACCGGAAATGGCTCCGATGCCTTCCAAGTCCGGCCACCATCATCGCTGAAAATAGCATTGGTGTAGTGCGTGTGGAAATTTTCCACCGGGTAATTCGATCGCCCGTACCAGCGACTGGGCCGAATCAGACGCCCCTTGAATGACCCATGACGCAATGTGATCCCATGCTCATTCATGTGCATCGTGGGTAAATGCCCATAGGAATTGGGAAATAAAATCGTCTCTTGTTTTGTCCACGTCAGACCATGGTCTTGAGAGCGAAAAATGTACAGCGGTGCCGGTGGATGCTCTTTTTCAATAAAAGCAAAAATATTTCCCGAAATCTCATCCACCAAATATCCCCCCCCCATGAAACCGTCACCAATGGTAATCGGTTCCCCCCAAGTC
>JBGTHU010000148.1:0-1996 GCA_041745975.1 Mariniblastus sp. | reverse complement strand
GGAACTCAGCTAATGCGAACTCATGAGTACCATGTTGTCGTGCTCAGTGATCGGCCTGCCAACTATGATTACCTTAAATTACAAGACGCAATTGTCATCAATGATTTCAGCGACGGATTGCTGGAACGAGACACTTTCTATCATGTGGTTCCGACCGTCGTTGGCGAACCCGCTCCACTCCCCCGCAATGCGTTGACCTGGACGACGATCGCGTATCTGGTTTGGGATGACTACGATCCAGACAAGCTCAGCCGTGAACAGCAAACGGCGTTGATTGATTGGTTGCACTTCGGTGGACAATTGATTGTCAGCGGCCCCGATGGACTGGAGCGGTTACAGAACAGCTTTCTCGGGACATTCCTACCAGCC
This sequence comes from Mariniblastus sp., assembly GCA_041745975.1. Taxonomy (GTDB): domain Bacteria; phylum Planctomycetota; class Planctomycetia; order Pirellulales; family Pirellulaceae; genus Mariniblastus. The sequence goes on along the minus strand of JBGTHU010000148.1, from coordinate 1,627 downwards.
CGCGCCGCCGGAAATCGCAATTTGACGGAACAGGACCTCGAGCAACTAAATAAAAACTGGAGCATTCCCCTGCCAGTCAATCAACCCGAGGGACAAGTGGCATATCAAGTGTCAGAAAGTTCGCCTCTAATAGGGGTCGATTTTGCAGTTCACAAAGATGCCAATGCGATCGACGGAGCAGGGGAATTGGCGGTCGAGCGAAATGTGGGTCGAGGCAGAATTGTGTTAACCTCGTTTTCATTGAATTCCGATTTGGCCAAACGATGGCGCAGCTTCCCCAGCTTCTTTAACAGCGCCCTATTGCGTCGCCCTGCTCGTCTGTTTAACAAAAATCCCAATGGTCACAATGGTAGTGGTTTCCGATGGCTAAACGATACCGCTTCCATATTTGACCCGCTGATAGGCTCAACCGTGCGCTTTGTTTCTCGCGATTTAAGCCCGACCGGCACCGATCCGGTCAGCAAGGAATATGTGTTTGCCTTGGAGAGTGATATCAGTAATTCCCAGTCGCCAGCTCAAAGAATTTACTGGGGAGGCCAGGATGAGGAAGTTGTCGAACGGAGCTTAAAAAATCGAAATTTGAATAATTTTCAGTTTTATGGTGGTTTTGACGCGACGCCCGAATCGGGAGTTGCAGGCTGGAATGACGAAAGCGCCGTCTCCCTTGCAGCGCGGCAGACCTTGGTCGAGGCGGCTGGGATTGTGCCCCCCTCATCCGGATTTGTGCTGAGAATGCTGGCCGGATACTTGATCGTACTGGTACCCTTGAATTGGTTGGTGTTTTGGATGTTGGGGCGAGTCGAATGGGCCTGGATCGCCGTTCCAATTATCGCCGTTGCCGGATCGGTGGTGGTAATCAAACGAGCTGCACTGGATATCGGATTTGTCCGCAGCAACACCCAAGTTGGATTGTTGGAGATCTACGCGGGTTACCCGCGAGGTCACGTCAGCGAATTTTCGGCACTGTACACTTCATTGTCGACTCGCTATCAAGCCGACCTGGATAACTCGACGGCCCAAATACTGCCTCTGCCCGGTCAAATCCGCCAGCCCTCAGCCCGACAAGAAAAGACCACAGAACCCTTATTGCTGCAAAAAGATATCATTAATCGATTGGGCGGATTTCAAATTCAATCGAACTCGACCGGCTTGTTGCATCACGAATACCTGGCCGACCTGGGAGGAACAGTTACACCCCAGTTCAACGAACAAAACGAACCCGTGAGAGTGATAAATGGAACGGTGATCGACCTGAGCCACGCAGGAGTTATCTGGAAAGATCAAACCGGCCAAACAAAGATTAGCTGGATCGGCCATCTTCCCTCGGGCTCTCGATCAGATCTCAAATTCGACCCCGTAATCTCACAAGACCCGTTGGATTCTTGGAAAAACCTCCCTCTTTTTTCCAGCCTCAGTCGTTTTTGCCGCCAAATCTGGAACGATGCCGGACTGGAAGTTGAAAACGCAATCGAACTTGGCCAGTTGCTTTCAATCGAGTCGATGCAGCCCTATCGAGACAAAGTGGAATCGCTCCTTCGGTTGAACCGACAGGATTCGCTCAATGCACAGACTCTGATCGATATCGCTGAATTAGAGTTCGCGATCTCAAGACTGGGGAAGTTGCATG
>JBGTHU010000147.1:0-2384 GCA_041745975.1 Mariniblastus sp. | reverse complement strand
AACGCTCCATTTCAGACTACATGTTGAATATTGTCCATGCCACCCGAGATTCCAGCGATTTGAGTTATGGGGTAAGCACCCGCGGCACGTTAGCCTGGTATCGGGCTGTCCAAGCCAGCGCTTTTTTGGATCAAAGAGATTACGCGATTCCCGATGACGCCCGCGATTTAGCGTTGCCCATTTTGAGCCATCGAGTGATGCAACGGGGTGCGATGCGAGGCGTTCTTCGGGAAGATACCGAGGCGATTATTCGGGACATTGTCAGCCGCACGGCCATTCCAGGTTGATTCACTCACGAAAACTAGTCCGCATTATGGAACAGCATCAATCCGATTCAAGATTGCTGACGATTACGCGCGAAGGGTGGATCTACTTAGTAATCTTAGCCTTCATTTCGCTGGGGGCTGTATTGCGAAATGTCAACTTATTGATTTTGATGGCGGGGATGATGTTTGCTCCTTTCATTATCAATTGGCGGTTAAGTGTACATTGGTTGAGAAAATTGTCGGCCAATCGATCGCTGCCCCTACAGGTCCACGCGCGAGAAATGGTCAATCTGCAGTGGGTTTGCTTGAATTCCTCGAAAGTAACCGTTTGGAATGTTGAAATTTTTGATTCGATTCAATTCAGCGATCAACCGATCGAGGGGAGTGCGGTTGAAGGCTCGTCGAGTCCTGCTCGATCTTTTTTCTACTACTTAAAGCAAACCTTTTACGAGGGCCTATTGTCGGACAAGACGCGTATTGCCAACTTCAACGTGAGAGTCGAATTTCCCATCATTGCTGCCAAGCAGAGCCAAGTGGGGACGGGTCGGATCTTTTTTCCAAACCGAGGGGTTTATCAGGTAGGGCCGTCAGCGATCGTGGTCAAGAGCCCTTTCGGCCTGCTCCGTTGTCAATTGCAATCAAATCAACAACAAGCGTTGTTTGTAGCGCCCGAACTGGGGATACTAACGCCTGCTTGGACTCGACGCATCCGTTCTGCAGTGATCGGTGCAGAAGCCAATCTAAAAAGTCGCGGCATCGAGGAAGACGAATTTCATGCGCTCCGACAATGGCAATCGGGCGATGGCTCCAAACATATCCATTGGCGAACTTCGGCCCGATTAGGGAAATTAGCCATCCGCGTTCACGAACAACCCGATAATCGAGACTTCGCGATGCTGTTGGACTTGTATTGCCCAGATTCGGATGATAGGGTTGCACCGAACCGCGATCAACACAAAATTGACGGTGAAACGGTGCTCAGTTTTGCCACTACGGTTTTGCTGGAAATGGATAGCTCGGTCAAAGGAAGCCTGGCGGTCGCCATCTGTGGCTCCAATAGCAAAACTATTCGGAGCCGAAATCGTCGCGAAGTCATTTTACAAGCGATGCGGCATTTCGCGGCTGCGGATTTTACGGCTGACCCTGAATTGGCCGGTGCGCTGCTGGAACTGGGGGATGCGGTCAGCCTTAGTACTCCCATCTTTGTTGTCAGCACGCGCCCCCGCCCGGTTAAACTGGAGTTCGTTCGACCTCCCAGTCAGATCGACGGACGCGATGTGAGTGGGGGATCAGAGCGACTGGGCGAGCCAGAATGCACTGAAAAAAACGTTGTTGAGGGCATGGACTCCCATGCGAATTTTCCAACCCGGCAACAGGCCGCACTTGATCGGATTTGGAAGTCCGTGCATTGGTTGACCATTGGTTCATCCGACTTTAATGAGATGTATCGTCCCAAAAACTCTTCATTAAACACAGCTAAAGAAACTGCACAGCATTGGGCCAATTCAAATGTTCGCCATTGATCGATTGATTCAAATCTTCATTATGATTTTGATCGCTATCAGCAGCACGCTGTTGGGGATGGGCTTGAGCAATTATTGGTTGACAGCGATCGCCATTTTTTCAGCCCTCAGCGGTTTTTTATTGGTCGATCATTGGAAGCTGTTTCGACTTGATGGCTGGATAGCCAATCTCATTTCATTGGGGATTCTGTTCGTTGCCATGCGGAATTTCATTCCTGAAGACAGCACAGGCAAATTGACTTCGGTGGCAACGTTGCTGGTTTATTTGCAATCACTGCTGATGTTCCAGATAAAGTCGCCCCGATTAATTTGGCAAATTCTGATGCTCAGTCTCTTGCAAGTGGTGGTAGCAGCAATCTTTAGTATCGAGCTGGAAGGTGGGATTCTGTTTATCCTGTTTTTCGTGGTGGCTGGATTGGCTTTGGCTTTGCAACTGGCATTCAGCAACCGGTCGGAAACAGTGAACACTAATCGCAGCGCTTCCCGACAGTTGATGCGACTGATCGATCAAAAGGCCAGCGTCACAAACCGCGAGCAATAGTCACATCGATCGTGCAGCAATCATCCGAAATACCGACCGCTTGTACCGCTTCGG
>JBGTHU010000146.1:0-2921 GCA_041745975.1 Mariniblastus sp. | reverse complement strand
TTCGCTATTGTCTTCGTAATCGCTTCCCTGCTCTCCATACAAACCGTGTCGATGGAAATAGTTGGGTTGATTGATAAAATTGACCTTAACTTGCGAGTTGGGTAATTTGCACTGCAACAAACTCCCTTCAACGACTTTTTTACCCAAGGGAACGGTGAATGAAATTGGCAAGGACGCGGGCTTTGGCGTTTGCTCATAAACGGCGCGATAGGCTGGCAAAAAAACGGTGACTTCATGCCCCAATTTTTCTAATTCAATTGGCAATGCACCACAAACATCCGCCAATCCTCCTGTTTTTGCAAAAGGTACGACTTCGCTGCTTACCATTAATATCTGCATACTTCTTCTTTTGCTCCTTGAATCATTCTCGTTCGGGCTGGTCAATATGCCTCAAATACTCGGCAATGCGGGACTGTAAATCAAGCAGTTTTTGCCATTGTTCCAATGACATGTCAACTCGACGCTGCCGATGATCAATATTCGCATCCGATACGACACGACGTAGCAGCATATGAAAATAATCAAACGTTTCGGACAACTTGGCGGCTTGTCCCGGTGAAAGTCGATCCGGCAATTGAGGCGGATCGATATCCAAAAGCGACAACTGATAGTTGGGGTCTTCACGCCAATTTTCACGTAGTGCCAAATCCGACAATTCGGGAGGCTTGCCAGAATCGCTAACCTGCTTCTTGGCCCCGTTTCGCAGTCCCTTTCCATTGTCTTGAGGATTCCCTAAAGATTGCAAGCGGCGATTTATTTGGTCTCGATCACCAAAGATCAAAGTACTGCGTCCAAGCGTGATCAAATCACCATGCCGTAAAATCTTTAATTGCACATCCTCGTTGTTGACCCTGCTGCCGTTCGTACTCTCCAAATCCGTTAATACGATATCATCATGGTCCTGTTGGATCTTCAAATGAAAACGACTAATTCGTTCATCGTTTAAGCGGATGGAGTTCCCTTCTTCACGTCCTATGGTGACCGGCACTTCGACATCCTCGAATGTTTTGCCGCGGTCAGCTCCATCCAGAACTCTGAGGGTAATGACTGCCATGAAATTTGCCAAAATCAGAACGATTAAGAATGAAGTTCGACAACCGTTTATCGAAACTACTGTTCTCATAACTTTGCTAACGGCCTAATTGTATCACAAAAAAACCATTTTTTAAGTTTGCGAACTAAAAGGTAGCAATATTAGCCCAAAAATTCCAACAGAATGCGGCAATGACTAAAATTCCGGAATCTGCGAATGGATCACCTAACTCTCAAAGCCCGAATCTTCATCATAACCAAACCCGTCTTCCGCATGAAAGCATCCCCTCGATAACCTCGACCTCCCTACCAATTTGGCCGATTTGGTCAGACAAAAAATGCTCGTGAAAGGTTACCTTTTGTTCAACCTGGCGGAGAATTTCAAACGGCCATGCCAAGGTTCCGCGTTGCAATACGGTTCCGCGTTGCAATACGGTTCCCCGTTATGGGACTAAGGGAAACCGTATTGCAATTCACCATTGGTAGGCGGATTCAGCTTCAACTAAAACCAAGCTTTTTTTTCTACACCGTAGGTTTGGTAAAACTCATCATCCGACTTGGTCAAGTAGATGATTCCCTCAACTAAACCGATTATCCCCCCGAAACCGCAGGTGACCACCGAAATGACCAATCGGATCAAGCCGCCGGAAGTATCCCCCAAGATAAATCGGTGAACCCCCAAGCTACCCAGTAGGATACCGCAGATCCCAGCGACGACTTTTTTATTCTTGAAGTCTTCTTTCGTATTCATGATTGTTCCTATTCCTTGTTAGAAAATGAATAAAATAAACCGTTTCGGTGAAGTTCAAGCCTAAAACTTAGGTGAACGTTTTTTCACTGACATCAGCATAATGGATTCAATTGACATATCAAGCCTGGCAATGCGAGAATCCATGCAATAATAATGAGTGAGCCATACCTTGAGCTACAGACGAAAACCAGCAGGAAGCAATTCACCGCTGCGCCACGAACGATACTCTTCCGGTTGATCGGCGTTGACTGCGATGACCAAAATATTATCGCCGAATTCAAACAAGAACTGTCGGCAGGCTCCGCAAGGTGAAGCCAGCGGAGTGGCTGCGACGGCGATCATCAGGAAGTCAGTCTGGCCCATCGAAACAGCTTTACAAATTGCGGCTCGCTCAGCACAAATGCACAATCCCAGCGAAGCATTTTCGACATTGCAGCCAATGTGGATATTCCGCTCGCTATCCAGTAGCGCAGCGCCGACTTGAAAGTCGGAATAGGGGGCATAAGCCAATTTTCTTACTTCAATCGCCCGCCGAATCAACTCCCGCTGGATATCCCCATTGGGCGTTGCACGGTCCGAGTTATAGTTGTCAGGCGTGTCATTCATGTTCAGTCATTGTAATTATTGTTTGAGTGCGATTATAGCGTATCTGGTAATTAAATTATGCTGGATTGATTAGGATAGATTCTGGAAAACAGAACGTAGGAAGCGCGTAGGAAGAACTTAGGAAGAGCGTAGGACAAAGACCGTCCACCAATTTTCAGCCCCGGGGCGTCCTAACGGGACGAAATGTTGGTGGCAAACTATCGTTTTGTGTTCAACACTCTGCCGCAATCAGTGGCAATGGCTCCACTGGATCCGGGCTGACTCCGATGGATGCGGCGACCAGTTGGCGGGGGTAATCGGTTCGTCCCGAAGGACAAAACAAATGGGCGATTGGTTGCCCGGATTCGATGCGGTCACCAACCCGGACCAAGAACTCGATCCCGGTGGAATGATCGAGTGGATCTCCGATCTGTTTACGTCCCCCGCCCATTTCGATCACTGCCAATCCCAATCGTTCCGCATTGATTCGGGAAACATAACCCGACTGATCGGCATGAATTGGATGGCGATCAGCCAACTCGGTCAATCGACC
>JBGTHU010000145.1:0-9960 GCA_041745975.1 Mariniblastus sp. | reverse complement strand
CCGCCGTGTCCGCGACGATCCCGTCGATTCCATACGGCAATTTCGTCATCAAATCCGATTTGCACGACTTCCTAATTGGGTCAGACGTTTGGGATGGTGGACGATGTTCAACCTCTGGCCATCGAAACGAGCCAGCCATGTGGGAACGCTGGGACTTAGTTTCTCCGGCTATCGCAGGATTTATGGCAATCGCTCGCTGGGGCCGTTAACCACCGTACTAGGGATCGATCCCATGCCTCGCGAAAATCGCGGACGGCTGATGTTGACGTTTGATCATCGAATCCTCGACGGAATCCCCGCTTGTAAGATTCTGGAAAATATTCAAACAAAGCTGGAAGCGGTGGTGCAAACCGAACTTCAATTGCTGCTCGAACAACAAAATCCCGCAGAACCCAACCTGAAAATAGCGGCGGCTTGATGACTTTCCCCGTCTCTGGCGATATAATTTAATGGCGCTTTCGAATTTATCAGAAACTCGTCCATTAAAAATATTCGCAGGGGGATGAGATGTCCAACAACTTCAACTCAAATTTTGATCCCTACCGGGAATGGTTCAAAATCCCCCCCGCACAATCTCCTCCAAATTACTACCAACTACTCGGCTTGCAGGCCTTTGAAAACGACCAAACGGCAATCGAAAAATCCGTTACCGCTGCAGTAAATAAACTCCAACGATTATCCCATGGCCCGCAAGTTGACGCCGCACAAAAACTTCTCAACGAAGTTGCGCGTGCTCGACTCTGCCTGACCCAACCCGATAAAAAACAAGCCTACGATTATCGCCTGCGTCAGCAACATTCCTCGATCAATTCGATTCCGCCTGCACCAGTAACGTTGGAACCGACAGCCCCGACAGCCCCGACAGCCCCGACTGGACCGACTGGCCGTGCCAACCACCCCCCGCAGTCCGCCGCGCAACATTCTGCCACGAAATCTCACTCTGCCACTGCTTCGTCAGCTCGCAATCGCTCTCCGAATAGCTCCGCGACCGGTTCTCCAACGCAACCGGCGTCAACTACTTCAGTCTCACCAAGAGTGTCAAAAGAATCAAGAATATCGCATACATCGAATGCATCTTCCAACACGGTTACAAGCGACCGCTTTGCTGCGGCTCGAAAAACCAGAGCCAACAGGCTGGCGGCGGCCACTCTGGGATTGTTTTTGTTGGGCTGCCTCGTAGGGCATCTGTTGGTGAGAACCGCCTACGTCTCGCGGTCGTCGATCGAGAAAAATTCCCCCAGTCCTGCAACCAACTCGAATCCCTCGAACCCCTCAGTACCTTCTGCTTTTGCGGAACTCAACCGATCCGGTCGAACACCTGGACGAAGGCCAACTCGATCGAGTGACCCAACCGGCCCAGCGACTTTGACTACTGCCAATGATAGCTTGCCCACAATGAATCCTAGCTTAGGAAAAGAAGAGCAAACAAGCCAAAAAGAAAACTCAGCGCAATCAGGGCATAGGGAATCCACTGCGACCGATCAAGTTCCTGAAAACGCTATTCCAACGACGACTCAATCGCTCTCGCAAATCGCGGAAGCCAGCGCAGTGGGACAACGATCAATCAATTCAGTCGTTGAATCAGAATCCCCGCTCGACCCTGATAGTTTCCGCGCTCGCAAAAACGAAATTGTTCAGGTCTCTGGGACGGTGTTGCAGGTTCGAACCAGCAAGTCAGGTAAAACAAACTACTTGCATTTCACTCAAGACTGGAACCAGAGCCTGATGATTTATGCGTTGGCATCAGACATTCCACTGGAACAACTTCAACCTTTCCAAGGCAAAAAAATACAAGTGCGTGGAGCGATTGTGGAAGAGTTTGGCTCCAACAGGGTCGGCATCAAGCTTAAAGCCGTTGATCAAATTGAGATACTGCCGTGATTGTTGAACTGTAACCGTACACCAACACCATTGCCGGATTAGAATAGACTTAAAATAAAATAAATAAAATAAATAAAATAAATAAAATAGGACAAGCATTTTTGCTGGATGCAAACATCCTTGCCACCTTGGGCTCCGAGCAACTATCGCCGATCTTCCAGCGGCACCCGCCAATGGTCGAGCTCGAAATTAGCCGCCGCCTTGCTCCCAGTAACGCCCCCATGCCGAGCCGCTTTGAGGGCATCGAGTTTGCCGCAATCCTTGGCATGATCCAACCTAAATTCGACAACCTATCCCTCACGATTTTCGGCCAACCATTTCTCAGTAGACTCTGGATCGGCCGCTCGGCAGATGTCCTCCAGTCGATTGGCGATTTCATTCAGATCTCCTCGCCATTGATCCTGTTCGACATCGGGAGGGTTTAATTGGGCCATTTCATCCAGCAACAAGACCAATCGGAGGAGGTGCCGAAAGATGATTCCTTCTTGCTTTTGCAACTTGTAACTGGTGATGTATTTATTGAAATCGGTGCCAAAATTTAGCACCTCGCCGGCCACCCAAACTGGCGAGATTTTTACATCTTCCACGTCCGGATATTCATAACCAAACAATCGGTGCAACTTATAGGGAAGCGTCAATACGCGAACGAAATCCAGATCGTCATACCAACCTTTTTTCTGTTCTTCCTCTTCTTGATCAGGCTTCGAATACCCCAACTCTTCAGCCGTCGCCAATCCCAATTTCAACAGCATCGGGTCGAGCCGTTCCACGGCCAGCGGGCCGGCGGGTAACTCTTCCAGCGGCGGAATGCGAATCGATGGGCCGATCGAGGCCGGCAACTCCAGCAAGCTTTCGAAAGCCATGATCCGCTCGGTCTGGTCAGCCATCCCTAAATACTTCGCCAAAAACAAAGCGTAAATCGGATGGACGCCTTTCAAAAGCAACAGTTCGCTCATCCCATCAGTTGGATTTGCCAACTTGGGATGATAACTGGACTCAAGTTCCTCGACCTGTGAACCAAGACCCGAGGTGTTGACGTTCACGGCAGGCAATTGTCCTGAACCCGATTCATCCGAAATGGATTCGGAAATCGGATCCGGTTTTCGCTGTCCCAAATCAAGTCCCATCAAACCGCCCGGCGATGGATCACCTGCTGCCGGGATTGCCGTTGACTGGGCCGCTTCTGCCGCACTTGTCGATTCCGGTTGACCAGCCGTTCCCTTTTCACCGGGCATCCGTTGAGCCATCCCCGCCGAATTTCGGTCGAGCCATCCCAAAGGCGGCTTGGGCTCCAGAGTCAAAAAACCACTTTGCCAAAGGGCTCGCAGTTGGCGATTAAGTTGCTTTTGAGCCAATTCACGTTGGCGGGAATCGAGCAATCGACCATCGACAAGTTTTCTAATTCGATCGACTTCCGGCGATGCGTTTAACATATAAACGAGCAGACGCCAGGGTAGCGGTCCTCGGCTAGATAGATCAGCCGAAGGGGCCGCGACTAATTTTTCGAATTGCTCACGACTCCAATACTGTTCATCCTCTCGGCGTTTCGGCTGTTTTTTTTTCAGAGCTTTTTTGGCTTTCCTTAGGCCCGGGTCCTTTGTGTCTTCGGGAATCGAATCATATTTTTCCTTCCATCGAAGAATTTTAACATCATCTTCATGCGGCAGAGCAATCACAAAACCACGATCATCAAACTGCGGGCGTCCCGCGCGACCAAACATCTGCTTGGCGGAACTCGCTTCAATGATCTTTTTCTTTCCTCGGGGACCTTTAATCAGTGATGGCAATACCACGCTGCGAGCAGGCAGATTGATCCCAGCCGCCAACGTCTCAGTGCAAACGCAAACGCTGAGCAGTTTTTCCTGAAATAGAGTCTCCACGATGCGTCGGTAATAGGGCATTACCCCTGCATGATGCACCCCCACGCCGCGGATCAATAGTTGTTTTAATTTTGGCCCCGCACCACGAGAAAAATCGTATTCGTCCAATCGAGCCGACAAACGTTTTTGTTGATCCCCAACGACGCACTGCTTCCCCTTCAGCATCTCCGCCGTTGACCAGCATTGCTCGCGATTAAAGCAAAACAACAAGGTCGGGGACAAGCACGTTTGGTCGTGATCGGTCACCATCTTTTCGATTTGATCAGGCAGCAATTCATCTTCGATCCATTGGTAATTCAAGGGGATCTTTCGCTCCTCCGACTGCACCAATTTTAGTTTCCGTTGGTGATGATGCCCCAACCAGCGAGTGAATTCCAGCGCGTTGCCCACGGTGGCCGAAAGTAATAACGTCTTGACCGATGGCGGTAACAAACTCAGTCCGAACTCCCAGACAATTCCCCGCTCCAAATCGTTGAAGCTGTGAAATTCATCCATCACAACCGCCCACACGTTACTGAAATCGAACGCCTCGGCATGCAATAAACGATTCAGCAAAATTTCAGCAACCACCACCAAAACCTTTGCTTGCGGATTGACTTTACGGTTGCCAGTGACCAAGCCAACGTCATCGGCAGCAAACCCCCATTGCACCACTTTCTCTCGCATTTCGTGAAATTTTTGATCGGTCAGAGCAATCAGTGGGGTCGTATAGTAAGCAGTTTTGCCTAACTGCAATGCCTCAAAAATTGCAGCTTCCGCGATTAGCGTTTTCCCCGTCCCCGTCGGGGCGCAAACCAGCACGCCTTGATCTTCGCTGAACCAAGACAATAATGCCTCCTCCTGAACCGGGTAAGGATCAAACGAGAGTAAGCCTAAATACTGATCGGCGATTTGATCACGTCGTAGTTTCAGATCGGTTGGATTGATGTTTTTCCCCTCGGAAGTGTACAGGTTTTCCGCTCGCCCTTTTTAGCTGTACTTTAAGGGAGAAAATGAAAATTTATAGGGATTGATATCTCAAAAAAACGCCGCTCGCGACCATGAAATGGAAGTTCTAATAAGCTTCGTTCATGAAAGGAGCCGCAGTAGGTCAATGGTAAACAACCTTCGCGACGACCGCAAGTCAGGCACAAAAGAATCGTCCGCTAAGCCATACCTTGAGTTCCCGATCTAACCGAGCCCACTAAGCTTACTAAGCCTACTAAGCCCATCGAGCCTACTAAGCCCATCAAGCCCACTGAGCCCACTAAGCCCACTGAGCCTATTAGGGCGAGCAAATCAATCAAGGCGGATCGCCGCAAATATGAGCGGTGCTCAGTTGAACCCAAACCGGAGGGGATTGTCTATCCGCTTGCATCCCAGCCTATAGCAGGGCGGCCAAAAGTTCTTTGGTGATCGCTCCAATTTTTGATGAAAGGGCCCGTGGATTGTGGAAGACCACAACTTGATGCAAGGAATCGCGATGCAAGATCCGGGCGGTGGCATATTGGTGATGCAGCCAGTCGGCATCAACGGACCATAACAATGGAATGGCAAAAACCGACAGCTGCAACACGCCTAACACTTAAATCCCGCCTGTCAATTACCCAGATTGCCAATTTGGCTATCGCGGTAGGGACCGCCGTTACCGGCGGCCCCCCGCACAGATCCGTACGTGAAGTACTACCTCATACGGCTCCTGCCTTGAGTCGGGCGCGAAATCGTTGGTTAGGATAAGGATGGACGATGCAGGGCCGGGGGAGATAGCGGCGGGCCAGACGTTGCATGCGATCCCACGTCCAACGCGAGCGACCGCGTTGACTGCGCCGTCGAATGGCATTGAGCCAATGACGAGTCACCTCATCGACGAAGCGACTGATCGGGTGACTATTGCCAGGCACGGCATGATAATTCAGCCAGCCCTGTACAACACGTCGAAGCCATTGGGCCGTTTCCACTACTGGCCGATGCATTCGCTGGTGAAGCTTCTGCTTGATTGCTTGGAGCGATGCTCGCAGACGCTTGGAAATGCTGTGACGCTGGACGGTGAACCAACCGTGCGTTCGCGTTTGGGAACACTGGTGTGTGAAGCCAAGAAAATCGAACGTTTCAGGTCGGCCCTCCCCACGCGATTTTCGCCGCTCGTCCGCAAGGCGACCGAACTCGATCAAACGCGTTTTGCCCTCGTGAAGTTTCAAGCTAAACTTGGCGAATCGTTGCCGGAGTTCCTCCAGGCAGGATATCGCTTCGGCTTGACTCTCAAAACCGATCACGAAGTCGTCAGCATAACGGACTATCACCACATCGTGGCGACAGTGCTGTTTCCGCCACCAATTGATCCACAGGTCGAACACGTAATGCAGGTAAACGTTGGACAGGAGTGGGGAAATTACCGACCCCTGTGGCGACCCTACGGTTGTCTCCGACCACTTGCCCTCTTCCATGATCCCGGCGTGAAGCCATTTGCGGATCAAGCGAAGAATGCGTCGATCTCCGATTCGATGCTCCAGAAACTTGATTAACCACTCGTGGTTGATCGCGTCAAAGAAGCCTTCGATATCGGCATCTAATATCCAGTTCACCTTCTTGCTCGTGATCGCTACACTTAATGCGTCTAGCGCATCATGGCAGCCACGGCCAGGTCGAAAGCCATAGCTGAATCCGAGAAAGTCTTCCTCGTAGATGCTTTGCAGAACCCATAGCACCGCTTGCTGGACAATCTTGTCCTCCAATGACGCTATCCCCAGTGGTCGCTGACGACCATCCGGTTTGGGTATCCACACCCGACGAGAAGGCAAAGCTCGGTAGGCTCCCCGGTGAATTCGATCGTGGAGGTCAATGATATTGGCCTCCAGGTTTCGCTCATATTCTTGCCAGCTGATACCATCCACTCCGACTGCTGCCGTCTTCTTCAGATTGAAAAAGGCTTCGGTCAGGCAGTCCTGATTGACATGGTGCAACAAGGCTGTGAATTTAAGCTTGCTGTCCTTGCGGGCAGCTTCGCGCACGCCGTGCAACCCGCATGACCTACGTTCAATTCGGCCCTGAGTCCGATGTAGGGCGGTTTGTTCGACGTTCCTCTTGGCTGAGTCCCTTCCCTCGTCCGACTCCGCAGGGGCTTCAGCTGCACCCTTGTTCGTCGTTGTCGTTGGTACTACGGACTCATCTGACTTCCCACCAGCGTGCATGTTAGCCTTACCGTCAGGGACGTTCGCTAACCGTTCCCACTGGGCTGCCCAGGGGGAAACTGATGGGATCTCCCGGTTCTCGCGATTGGAATCTTGTCGCATGCTCAGGTTCTCAGACTCCGCCGCGCCTGCTGACGTCTCGCCAATAACGACGCCCGCAGTGTTGCCTTCCCCTTGTCAGGACAAGGTCGGCACGTGAAAGCGGTGATTTCGGAGCTCAATGGCTGGCCTGCTTGACCCTCACTACGGACGCTCGAGACGACTTTGTTACCGCAGTCGCCCCTCCGCTGGAGGCCGAAGTAATTGGCTAAATTTTCTTCGTAGGACTCTTTCATTCCTTATTCCAATCCGGTTTAGCCCGGCGCACCCTGACCCCTTTTCCTCCCCCAGATTGCCTGTCTTAGTTTGCCTGTCTTAGTTTGGCTGTTCAAGTTTGGCTGTCCTAGTTTGCCTGTCTTAGTTTAATTAGCCTTCTGAGAGCTGGTGTTTATCTTTAGCTCGGCCAGTGTTTAGGCCTGAAGGGCCGACACAACCTCTGCCGGGGGTGGAGCCCCCGGTGGCGGGCCCCCCAAAAAACCAGGCCCGAAACAATGGCTGTCAAGTATTTTAAGGCCTGAAGGGCCGTTACAACCTCTGCCGGGGGTGGAGCCCCCGGTGGCGGGCCCCCCAAAAAACCAGGCCCGAAGCAATGGCTATCAAGTATTTTAAGGCCTGAAGGGCCGTCACAACCTCTGCCGGGGGTGGAGCCCCCGGAAAGCGGGCGGGTGTCGGGTGTCGATCAGCAGGCGAGCTCCTTAAAAAAAACTTCATAAAATAATTTTTCCGAAAATAGTTCTTTTATAGACGCAAGCAATTACACTAGATCGTAGCGGTCGCGACTTCAGCCGCAGTCTAATTCGAAGTAACCCCTGGCCCCCTTTCAGGAGCGTAGGGAAACTGGTCTTGTAAGAATTGATTCCAACGAAATACGCAAAAATCAACAACAGGTTTCCAACGATGAGAAAAATATTATTTGCTTGCTGTGCTGTTCTGTGGTGCAACTGGGGCAGTTCGGTGCAGGCGGATCTGATTAACTGGACGGTGGACTCCAGCCAAAGTTGGGCGCGGTTAACGATTCCCGATCAGGTAATCGATTTCGAAGGGACGGCATTGACAGTCCGTTTCAGAGACCAGAACAGCACCACTCAATGGACCGATGGTGGGGGGCGATTGGCGAATTTACAGGGGACCTTGGCAACCCATTATGACGAACTTGGCCAGTCCCTTTCCTTCATTCAAGGTGCCCAAAACCTCAGCGCGATTCAGACCACTGGGAGCATTGCTGGCCAATTTCGACCTAACCCCGCAGCTTGGGATCCGATTGCCGCAACCTACACCGATTCTTCGGGTGCCCCCGCCGCCTTTGGAGCTCGCATTCGTGGAACCGCCCTGATTTTTAACTTCGACGTCGGTTTTTTGGCGTTGCGGAATGTCGCCATCGACGCGGGCGGAACCAGCTCGCTGAGCGGAAGCGGTGGTAACTTTGTGGCGGACTCGCCAACCAACTTTCTTTTAGGAACTAGGAGCGAGGTCGATCTGCATGGCTTTTCAGTTCTGGGGAATGATATTGAAAGTTTGCGGGGGGAGTTGGTAGAGATGCCACTTAGCATTTTGAACTCAGGAGATTTGACCATCGAGAACCTGGGAGGTAGTGTTCGCCGCATGACCAAGAACTTCCTGATCGACTTGGAAATTCCGTTAAATGATAATGTTTCTGTGAGCGGAACGATTCAAGGTCAAATCGTGGCGGTGGTTCCAGAGCCCGCCAGTTCTGCCGTGATCGGTTTAATTGTGATCTGCGGTTTGATGTGCCAACGGCGTCGCGAGGTGGAGTGAGAGGGAGTGCTGTGGCAGCTCGGCTAATGGCACCGCGCGGTGTTGGTTTTTCGATGTGGTTTCTGCTCGATTACTGATTATTCGAAAACGGAATTCCCATAACAGGGCGCTAACTAACCATTGCGTCACCAACACAGCCTACGTTATTAAAGTTGGTAACAAAAACGTGAGATGGCCACTTCTTGTCTAAAGCGTTACTGGGTGTCACCAGCGGTCGGAGAAAATGAATTAATTTTCCTGATAGCTGGTCTTTCTTCAAAGAATTTTCGGGAATTGCAAAATTTTCCGACCAGTTGTTGGAGAGGATACCGCACGAATCATTACGGGGGTGCGCGATGTTATGGGTCGGTCCCTGCCGACAAGACTTAGTTGCCGAAAAATGCGACAACGGACCCGGCAAACTGCTGCCTCGTATGACTATAATTCTCTCGAGCCACGGATCGTGTTGACATCCGGCGTTTGATCGTGGCTGAAATAGTCCCAAGCAAAGTACCAATTCGGGAAGCCAAGCCGATGAACCAAGGTTTAGATAATGACGACACGGAACAGCTGCTGAAAAAAGTTGCGGCCGGGGATCAGGCTGCTCGAGAGGAATTGTTTCAACGCTACCGACCCCGTTTAGCCAGAATGTTGGCGATTCGTTTGAGTCGGAAGTTGGCGGCGCGTATCGATGGTTCCGATATCGTACAAGACACCCTGTTACAGGCGGAGGCACGGCTGGATGATTTTTTGCAATCGAAGCCTAAGCAAAAAAGGACATGCAATACAGCATAGTTCTCCCAACGGACGATCCGGCCATCGGAGATCGGCCCGCCACCTACATAAGCCGCCAAGTAACCCAACACCCGTCTGGGTGTGCATTGGCTTCCCGAGACTTTTGGGGCGGCTTGAACGTAACCCCGATAGCCGTTTTTGGCTATACCTTTCAACCAGTCTTTTCGATATTTAGTGTCTGACAACTTCTGCAGTTTTTTTGGTAGTTGCAGGTCACCGGCCGAAGATCGAGGACGGTTACCTTCCGACTTTAATCGCTGCCCCCACGTTGGCCATCGCTGGCCCATGATAAGGTTTTCCGAAAGGGAGAATCATTGGTTCTTCAAACGGACGATGGGGCACCATGGCGGCGATCTGATCCAACCTCGTCAAAATATCGCTGG
>JBGTHU010000144.1:0-6505 GCA_041745975.1 Mariniblastus sp. | reverse complement strand
TGCCGAACACTATTAGAACTGTCCCTGTGTCTTGTCAAAATTAAATACTTTAGTCACGACTCCATTTTCACTCTCCAGGATCACTGGGACTTTGCAAAACCAGCGCACACCTTCTGAAAGGGCATACCAATTTTCAACTCGTTCAGAGTAACCGGAACTTTTGGGGGGAATTTCGATATAGACAATGTTGCCAGTGTTTGCAGCAATTAAAGAATCGACCAGTTCAATACATCCAGGGCAGTCACCTTTGACGATAACTAATTTTTTCTTCCCAGAAAGAGCAACCTCATTGTCTAAAAATTCAATCAATGGAAATTCTTTCCCAATCCATCGATCTGCTCTGAGAAAAATCGTAGAGCCATCGCCTGAAATATCTCCAAGAACACTTTTCTCTATAGGTGGCAGGCCAAAGAAAACAATCCAAGTTGCTAACATCAAAACGCTTCCAACCATTCCAGCCGAGGTCTTTTTGAGAAAATTGCTAGGTTTTGGTGGGTTGGGGGTCCAAAGCCCCAGCGAGCAAAGCAAGGTCGCATCTAAAAACAA
Source organism: Mariniblastus sp. (assembly GCA_041745975.1). Lineage (GTDB taxonomy): Bacteria > Planctomycetota > Planctomycetia > Pirellulales > Pirellulaceae > Mariniblastus. Next base: position 5,959 of record JBGTHU010000144.1, on the reverse strand, counting down.
CATGTATTTGATGGGTAGAGTAAGGCTTCCAAAGCAGCCGCAATTATCCTCGCCGATGATCAGTTGAACTAAAAGATAAGCAAAAAAAATCGAGAACAATGAAATCGTTGCTAATCGGCAGACCCTTGAAAGAACACCAGAGAGAAGCCAACTGAAAAAAAATAATTCTAAACAAATTACCAAAACATGAACGAGGGGAGTTTGAAAAAGCAAGTTCGGAGAAGCGGGTTCTAATCCAAGCTGAATCAATTTAGATACCGCAGAAATCAAAAGAATAATCGCTGCTGGCAAATTCATCCAATTTCTCATGACTCCAACCTCGCCCTACCGTAATTCGTGAGTAGTTAATCGGGATTTTTATCGTGTTCTAATTTGACAGTGAAAAGATAGAAGAACTTATAAACCATCCAACAAAGCGATGTAACCAACACCGACATAATGACCAAAGCCGCGATGCGGCTAAACGACCAATCGGAACCATCAAAAATTGAACTTCCAACTTTGAGATCGCCTGATGGATCCGGTTGATTTGGATAAACGCCGCCAGACTGATATTCTTCCGGAACAGAATCAATATATTTTTTGCGAAGCTCCTCCAATTGATTGATCTCTTCGGGTTTAAATCTTTTTTCGATCTGATTGTCATCGCCGATGATCAGAAAGTTTGGTTTCGTATTAAATCTTCCTGCACTCGAAATGGTTTCATCCTTGTATTCCTTAACAATCAATCCCTTGGGAAACTGAATTGCAACAAGGTCGTTGTCTATTGGTTCGTTAATTTTAACGTTGATGAGTTTACTCTCGATCGTTACTTCAATTTTTCCATCCGACAAAAGACTCCAATTTGCCGATTTAGGGAAAAATAAATTCTGATGGATTTCAAAATCAAGAATTTCACCCCTGAAAATGTTCATTTCGCCGCGATCATATTCAGCAGAGGTAACAAGAAAGCCTTTGCTGGCATCGAGGATAAGTCGAAACTTCACAACGATATTATCGATTTTGATATTTCGCTCTCCCGTTAACTCATATTCATGAGCAGATAGCTTTTTCCACGCCACCGACTGAGATTCCGAAAGCAATTCCCTCAATGTTAAAACGTCGTCTTGACCATAGAGATGAAAACGAGTCAATAGCCTGAACCAACAAGGTGCGGTAAGTTGATATCGACCTAAGGGCGCGATGATTCCACTGCAGCCAAATTGATTCCCCGGGTTAATTAATTTGATATTTTTCTTATCAGAGCAATTGAATCGAGATTCGATCCGTTGCTCTCGATCAACAAAAATCTCAGAAAATGAACTGGCCGGATTTTTTCCTCCATACTCTACGTTTCGCGAATACTTTTCTCGGGGGCCAATTTTGATCCACTTTGCCGCTACAGTTGGTCCGCGGGAGGGGCGATCAGTAAAGTCAGCTTCAAGGGTTGAAATCTGAGATAGGTTTGTCTCGTGACCTGCGATTAGAGTTAGTAGTTGTGGGTCATCTTGGATCCCAAAAACACTATTTGTTGCAAAGGTAATTGCAATCAGTGAGATACTGTTTTTCAAAATGTTCACAGTTCATTCTCCAGTCGTTTCAGTTAATTTTGGAAAAACAATTCTTCCATGAAGATTTAGAGCCAAGAAAGAGTAGTTCGGCTGTAAAGATCGGTTGATTAAACAGGACTGAAAGCTTGGCTGACGCTCAATTCCCAACAGGCTCTGCAAGTCGATTCGGTCTTCAGACCAAAAATCCAATTCGAATTTTTGGCCCATTCGATTCCATTTTTCCTTATAAGCAACTGCCAGTTCTCGCAGTTCTCGTTTTTGTCCAACCGTAAGCTCGGTCAACTCGCTGGAAAGCAAATAGCAAATCAAGCCTCGCGTGGTAATCAATCTTCTCTCAATCGCAACATCAAACTCGTCTCGAATTATCTGTGGCAAGGTTTCCAGGACAAGATTGAATTTAGCCAGCTCAAATTCAACACCAAGTTGGGCCACTTTCTCTCGCAATTCTCCCTCTAAGATCCCTCTGGACTGAAATTTCGACAAGAGAACCTGCGACTTTTTCCGAAACTCAACTTTCAGATCTTCGGACAAACTTTGGTCAATGTCATTCGTCTGATAATTGAAAAGTTCAGGGCCATCATATAGCTTAACAATATCCCCGACTCGACTTGGAACGCTCAAAAATGGCAGGCTCCCTCGTGAAAGGGCTCCATTGATTTCAAGATTGTATCCATTCTCGTGCTCAAAAAACTGTTGATATAATTTTGGCAAATCTTCGAAAGAACTTTCGGAAACAGAGATTGTTTTTGCTGTTCGTTTCGAGTCCGTTGCTGATAGTTGGAGCATTGCCTCTTCCAGCTGGAGTGTCAGAATTTCCAAGCAATTCGATGAAAACTTCCAGTACTCTTTGCCCAGACGCTGGTCCAGATTCGCTCGCTGTTGCGGGGTTAAGATTTTTATGACTTCATCACAACACTGTCGCCTGAGCTTTTCGATTTCAGCTTGATTGGACTGATCGGTCGGCTCAATTTCAATACTTCCTTTTCTTTCATTCGACTTCGCGATGATCGCCCTGAATCGAAGACGAGCCGTATCAAGCAATTCTTTCTGATTAGGCAGGAATACGGAATCGATCCGTTGCTGAAGTTTTTTTAACCTTTCCTCATACTGTTCCATTTTCTCCTTGACGCTATCCCGCGACTCCGGCTCAGATAAGATTCTCATCCGCTCATCGAGGAGGTCGCGTCCCTCATCATTTATTGCTGCAATTTCTTTCTTCTGCCTTTCTGAAAGTTCGAGGAATTCCAAGCTCTCGACCTCGATCAAATTGGATCTTCCAATATCAATTTCATCAACCGTTGGCAGAATGAGCACCGCATGCAAATTATCAATCATCGCCAGACGCAATTCTTGGGCGGAAATCACCGCAGGAAAGATCGCCAGTAAAGTCGCCACGAACAAAATTCTTGCCATTATTCTACCCTTTTGCGTTAACGGCCTTTTTTCGGTCTAGTTTTATAGAAATTGACAAAAAGAGAATCCCCAAAAAAACAGGAAGCAAGGGAAAAGCGAAACGAATCAGCAGCCCATAAAAATAGCCAACCGCTCCCCAATCAATTAAAGGAAAAACGAACACTTGACAAATCGAATCAAGTGGCAAGACCATCATAAACAGCAAGCCGCTTTGCTTAGCATACCGGTCCCGACCCTCACGGTATAAAGAAAGCCCACCAACCAAAAGAAAAAAAGAAATCACCAAGATGAACGTACCTAAAATCATATTTTACTATTCTCCAGTTAATACCGTAATCGGAACACTGCATATAAGCTCATCGCTTTGGTTTCGAACAATCATCTCAAATGATTTTCCGCGACTGGCTTGCTTAAATGTAAGGTAAATCTCGGTTCCATCGGCCATCTCCGCAAGTGAGCTGTCAGCAAAATCACTGGGTAATTCCAATCTTACTGAGTCAGGTAAAAAACCTTTCAATACCACACGACGAACTGGCGGGGATGAAAATTCATCAAAAAATACCAGCGAAGACGGTTCAATTTTAACCCCAATCTCCTTTCCACTGGGCAAAATATTAATCCGTTCGTGTTTGGAAACTCCCTCTGCCAAGTACGCGACATCGACCCAACGCCACTGATTAATTTCTGGCTTATCAAGAGTGATCGCCAAAATGCGGCGGAGTGTCATAGGATCATCTGCTTTCGATTCGAGGGCAACAGGATGATCTGAAAAGTTCAACTGATGACCAGTAACGTCACGGATTTCAACATCCTTATGAGATGGGGTGAACGACTGGAAGTCTATTTCATTTACATCTCCGTAAAGACCGACAAACTGTTGTTCCATCGAAAATTCGAGTTGCGATGGAAAGGCCACCACTCCCTGCGCCAGATTAACTACAATTCCCCCCACTAAGGGAAACTCCTTAGAGTTATCTTCGTCAAGCAACCACAAAGCAAATTCAAATATGTTTTCACCAGCACGTCTACCATGGGTTGACAATTGAATTCGTCCCACAGTTTCTCCCGGTTGGATTACACCAGAATTGACAAATTTCTCTTCAACTCGAATTTCCGATTTGAGACAGCCGCAGCTCGTCTCAATCCTAGTTAAAACGATTGGGCTAGAGGCGTTGTTGACGACTCGAAAATTTACCTCGACCTGCTCTCCAGCCACAACCCTGGTCGGATAATAAATTACAGCGGGAGAAATTTCCACGGAGCCAGAATTTTGCCGACAGCCCGAAGCAGTCGCAAGCAAAATTATCGCAGCAAAATATAAATTTAGGTTCATCAAATCAGGCCTATTTTATTGAAAAGAGTAGAATAGCCTGATCCAAACAGGCTATTCTAATTTTTCATTTTTTCGTTTAAGGCAACTTAGTTACATCGATACGAAAATGCATCACGACAATCGATACCCGAGTTGGCGCAAGTCCCTTCGCACCAATTGTATGCAAAATTGCAGTAGAGATGGATGGAAGGTACGCAGTCATGACCACTGTTGGTGCCAACACAGTGCCCTCCCCCACATGGCCAAAACACAGTCAGCCCATCTTCGTCAGCGGTGGGATAAAATAACCCACAAGTCTGATTGGGTGAATTCAAATCGCATTTTGACCAAACGATTCCTATTGGCCCTGTAGTAGGGGGGGATATTGGGTTCTGTTGTGCAAGAATAGCCTGTGCCGCAAAAAACAAAATCAACCCAGCCACTGAAAGTAGAGAACGCGAGCAAAATCTAGTCATTGAAAGGCTCCTCAAAAAATAGGAATTTGAAACCATCGCAGCCGTAACAGACTTGGCTGCACGACTCGGAAATGAATTGCCTAAAAAGAAATCGCCTAACCCCAAGCTGATCCAGTTTAGCAGATCATTTACCAGAGTTTGTGTAATTAAAAGCCCATTAAACCATGGTGTCAACCCACCATTGGCATAAAAATTTACAAAAAACAACGCGCCAAAAGCAAATCGTGAGAAAAAGAACGGTATCGACCTGCGATATTGTCAATCGTTGTGTTCTGAGAGAAATTAAGCGGCGTCCTGCAGGGCTCCATTTTGGAATTTTTTTTCTGGTAAATGCGGTATGATTTTTGGACTGTGGCTTAGTTCAAGGATAAAAGGACTTTCTTTTTCTTGAGTTAACGTAAAAAAGGGCGGAAATCTGGGGGGCGGAAATCTGTGTCCTCAGATTTCCCGAATGAAGAGACAAAGCTACTCGATTCATTTGTTTTGGTTCCTGGTGTCAATAAAGTTTTGTGCAGGATAGAATCGGGCGAGGGGAGCGGCAGGAAAAACAAGACATTGGTTGTGCAACCAACTGCCGATGACTTTGAATCATTCGAAATGGAGATGACATGGATCATAGACAGCGATTAAAATTTGTCGAGTTATTACTATGCGGCGTCGCGACATTGTTCACTTTTGCTCCTGTTAGTGCCGCTGGTCAATCACTGGGGGAAAACTATCCACGTAGTACGATTGGATTGTTTGTCATTCCCGATGTGCCTCTGCTTTTGGAGAGTGCAAGCGATTCTGAGACGTTCGCATCGCTCAGTAAATCAACGGGGTGTATTTTAGCCAAAGAGATCATCAACCGTGTTTTGTTGAAAGACGAAAATCAACTAGGCTCCCCAGAGGATCATTCAATGGTTGAAAAGTTAAGCGATCTTTTTCCTGGTCGATTTGAAATTGTCCTCGTAGAGTATCCTCGAGAATTAAAGTGGTTTGTTCGGACGGACATCAAAAAAAGCGGCATTCTGATGGAACGGTTTTTTGATTTACTTTCAGAACCCGAGACACTTGATTCGCTGGGATTTCGTCTATTAAACGACCCTCAAGACGTTTTGCAGCATGTTGACACCCAGATGTGCCTAGGTCTGTTTGACTCTAAAATCATTTTGTTCTCCGATAAAATCATGTTGGACGAGTTTGTCGATTCAGACTTATCAAATAAC
>JBGTHU010000143.1:0-5530 GCA_041745975.1 Mariniblastus sp. | reverse complement strand
AATTCGCGCAACAGATGCACCAAGCACATCTGCCGATCAGCGCACGCAACTGCGTTGTAGGCTGACCAGAAATCAGTCACTAAGGTCCCTGCAAATTCGGATGTAAAGAACTGCATCACCGCCCGTGAGCCCCACGAGCGGTCGATCAGGTAAAAAGTGCTTTCGGAGTTAGTAAAGCACTAAAGCCAGTTTGTTTTCCCATCGACTCGCCAGTCCCTTTATTCCGCTGCTCGCGGTCTTGCTCCAGTTCCTGAACTTGACGCAGGGCTTCTTCAGCTCGGATGAGCTTCTCCCGAGCCGATCGTTCTTGCACTGAATGCTGTGCCTTGGTGCACTCGGCGTCCTGCTCTTGCTGATTCATCTTTTCCACATGGGCTCTGTCCTGCTCGACACAGGCTTCCAACTTGGCTTTGCGACGGAATGAACTGCTACCCGCATTGGCACGAACTCGCATGCCATCTTGAGCCACAGTTTCCAGCGTGACAACATTGGCATGAGGCAACGAGGCCACCGTCGTAACCAAGGTTTTCTGCAGAAATTCCAGATTCTGTGAACGAAGATCAGCGATCAAGTGGTAGTTGACCGAAACACCTCCACATGAAGGCCAAAATATCCATCTTTCCTACCTCTCCAGAAAACTAATTTCGGCAATACCACCCTTTTATCGAATGCCTCAAAAACTGTCTAGTGTCCAAGCGGCAAAAAAATCACAGACTCGGAGAGTGGGGCTACTATTTCCGCTAAAGAGATTCACTCCTATCTGACCGTTCACCAGTGCAGATTGGTGCCAGCCAGTGCAGATTGGTGTCCTCTCAGTATTCGATAACCTGAGCTGTTGCTGGAGGTGCGAGCTGATTGGAGGCTGGTTGCAGGGCAATCGACATGTCGTTGGATCAATTCAGATCACACTCTGTTTGCCCATTATCAATTTCCTGAGTCCTTTGTTCGCTAGTCCGAGCCAAATGGATCATCATCACGCTTCGACGAAGCCGCATTTTCTTTCTCATTGGTTGATGTGTCTGCATTTGCAAGTGCATACACGCACAACTCCCCAAAGTCTACATTGTTTTCATTCGCAATGGCATTGAGTCGTCGAAAGCTGGCTTGCACCTCATTCGGCACTTCGCCACCCCTCCGCTCTTCAATCCATCGAAATTGATCTTGCAGTTCCGCGTATCCACGAGGCCCTGTAAACACATAGAAATAGAAATTAAACATCTTTCCAGCAAAGTTGACGGGAACGGTAAATCGTTTAATCAGGCTTGACTTCTTTTCGTCGTCATCTTGTTCAGCAAATCGTGCAAAGAATTCTCGGTCGGCATCTGATGCCCCACTCGGCACATTCCCCTTCAGGGGAAGTGGATCGTACTTGCTCAAGAGCTGTTCCTTTCCGTACCGAAGTAGGATAACGTTCCAGGCGCGCTTCAATAGTGGTTGAGCTGAGCTGGGCTCACCAAGTTGAGCCCAAATCGCAGCCATTTCAAAACAGAAGTCGGTATAAGCAACTTTTAAGTACCAATCCCAGGGAGTCTCCCGAAGTATGCGATCACAGAATTCAATCACCGATGCGATGTTTTCACTTGCCTCTTTCCTCTTGCCGCTTAACATCAGTGATCTCGTTACCCAGTCCTGTTGCTTAATAAAAGACGACCAATCGGCGGTGTTTTCAAGATCTGAGAAGTCAAGGTCGCGATAGCAATTGTTCCAAAACGAATTGATTTCCGCGTAGCTTGCGGCTGCATACCATTTACCCAATTGTTTTTCTGTCGCCATTGAAAACCCAGAGAGATTATCCCTCCGCTCTGATCGTGATGCTTCGGAAAACAGCCCGATATATTTTAGAATTAATTCGGTATGAGCAATCTTTAACGGATCGTCATCTCCAAGGTCATCAAGACCTGTCATCGCGATATTGAAATCAGACAATGAGAACATTCCGGCGATCGTTGGGAAATCTTGCAATTGATACTCCACTTGAAGTTCACTAATCGCATCAATAGACTCAGTCTTGACCAGCGATGTTGCGTTCTCTGAAAGATATTCTTTAAATTCCACAGCGAACCTATTCCCTAGTTTATTGCCGACTAGCGAGGCGTTTTTCGCGTTGAAAGCTTGTTCGTACCACTGTTCGCTCGTCTCCAGATCAATCGCGACTCCCGTACCAAAACGATACATGTCGCCTAGCGAGATCATCGAGGGTGTATGTCCTAACTCGGCTCCCTTCGTAAACCATTCAATGGCTTTTGAAAAGTCCGGCTTCCCCCCAAATCCAGTTCGATAAAGCCATGCAATGTTATGCGCGGCAAACGGCACCCCTTTTTTGTATGCATCCTGATAAATTTGCATGGCTTTTATCGGATCGGCATCAACACCAAGACCTGCATCGTAGCTGTACCCAAGCACCGCAAGTGCAACTTCATTTCCCAAATCAGCCGAGCGATTTAGCCACTGGTTCGCGACTTCATAATCTCGTTCAACAAAAACACCTTCCTGATAACAGCGACCGACAAATAGCTGTGCGATCGAGTTTTGATTTTCGGCGAGTGAAAGCCAATTTGAAAAACTTATCGGTGCATTGCTGCGCAAAAAGAAAATTGAACCACGACCTGTATCCAAATTCCATCTGTACTGAGCATACTGATCCGACAGTACATTTGGCTTAGGCCAAAAAATGACCGGCAGAATAAGCAAAAAAACAACTAAAGCTACAAATAGAAGCACCCCTTTTTTGAGACCGAATGGCAACCAATGGTTAAACACGTTACGGGTCGGTGGCAATGTTTCCGCGTAGGAAACCGGAGAGGACGCATCCCGTTGAGTATGGACTGGCCGTCCACCCGTTCGGATACGATTGGGGGAGCCTTTTGACTGGACTTTCTCGGGATTGAGAATGGCTTGAACGACTTGAGCAAGACGCACAATGTGAGCTTCGAGCGGTTTCGTGAGTGCATCGAGCCAGTGTGGCGCACTTAAGAAGTACTCCATTGATTTGGAAGGCTTCACATCTTCGATGCGAAATGGCACAATTGGCAAACCCTTGCTGACAGCCCGCTCGATTTCACGCTGAACTTGTTGCGAAGCGTTGGACGAGGCAGAAAACACGACAATCATTACGCGGCTACTACTAATTCCGTCAATTATCGCCGCGGCTTAGGGTATCCCAGGAAGTGCATCACGTGGTGCGATCCAGCATCGAATTCTGCGACTTTCCAGCTCTGCACAAATCGCGTCTGCAATCAACTTGTCATCCGATGAGTAGGAAATGAAGACATCAAAAGGTGATGTTGCGACTTCATTTGCGTCATCGTTCCTCGGGCTCTCGACCTTGCGAAACAACCCTCTCACGTTGGATGCGGCTACCTTTTTGTCTTTCCCAACCCTCCAAACAAGGTGGTGTTTCTTCAATCGCCCCGTCGAAACGAGCTCACGCAATTCACGATCAGTCAACGGCCCGAATTGCTGTTGATCAATGAGGGCAAACCAGGTTTTTGACTCTTGAGACTCAGGCATTTAATGGCACCTTTTGGAAATCTAGGCCGTGATTCAATGTTACCGATTGCCTGACTTGACAACCAAGCCAATGCGGATTGAAAATTTCGCTGGATCGAACACGATTGACTCCTCTTTACTTAAGATTTCTTTCGTTCGCAAACCAATCCGCTTTGGAATGGTTGTTGACTTATTTTCTGAATGGGCATACATTCGTCTGAGCCAAATTGACGCCAGTTGACAAATATACTCTCAATATTTTCCCAGATTTTTCCGTCAATGCAATCATCCGAAAACGACGTGAAGATCCGCATGAGGAACATCCGCCCTATTCCGCTGAAATTCATGCGAGCGGAATTCATGCGAGCGGAATTCATGCGAACGAATTTCATGCGAACGAATTTCATGCGAACGTTTAGGTCGAATTATGGAGCTGAACGATGACCATCGAGCCGAAACTACTCAATCCCAGTGGGAAATTGTTATCAGAAATCGCGAATCGACTTACACCGGCTCGCAAGACCAAGCCGCTATGGGCCAAGTTGATTGATCAAATGCAAGTCATTGAGACGCGAGAGGGAACACTCACCGCCCAGCCGGGTGATTACCTATGCCGAGGCATCGAGGGTGAGCCTTGGCCACAGAAGGCGGACAAGCTACGGGAAAAATACTCACCCAGCCGCGAAGTGGATGGAGATGGCTGGGAGCGATACGAGCCAAAGCCTGCCGCCGAAGGGATCGAAGCCGCACAGTTCGATCAACCGTTTCGAGTCATTACACAATGGGGCGAGCTACAAGGGAAGGCCAACGATTACGTAGTACGCAGCAAATCCGATCCAGCCGATGTATGGATTGTCGGCCAGGCAATCTTCGAGGCCAGCTATGAATTCTAGGTTAGCGGTGTTTAGGATCGGTTGATGGGATGAAGGTGACGCTAATTGATTGGACGAACCACACCAAGGGCCATTCCGATGATTGACTCTTGATTCCCTAACACATGCGCTCTGAATAACCCCAATATGCAAAGGACAGAAAAAAATGTTTTCGCCGTATTTCCTGTTACTGTTGATTTGGCTTGTCTCTTTGATGACCATTGTGGTATGGGTGTTTATCGGCATGTTCACACAACACCGCGACCGTCCGAATTGGCGCTGGGCGTCTGATCGTCGCGCCTGGTTAATACTGTGGGTACTGGGTTTAGGGATTTCTTTCGGAACAATTGGTGCGTTGATTCCCATGTCCCAAACGGAAGAACACGCGGTTGTCCCGGACCAGCCGTCCCCCTTGTCGCCTGCGGGTGATATCGCAGACGAGACCGGTCAGGGATGGTTAGGGCATTTGGTTGATGCTGTCTACAAGAGCTCTCAGGAATTCACATTGGACGGTGACGTTGCGGCCAATGACTCGGTGTTTACTCGGATGGCAAGGCTTGCGGGAATGGCCGCGATCATTCTTCTTGGCTATGAAGCGATCCAGTTGTTGTTTGCCAAACCCCTCCAACAACTATGGCTCAACCGACACAAGGAACATATTGTGATTTGTGGTTTGGGCAGCATCGGTCGATCCATTATTAACGATCTAACGGACTCTCAATCGCCGGCGGGAGGCATCTCGTATTCAAATGTTCATGAACCCAATCGAGTCGCCAAACAGTATCGAATTGTCGTTGTTGAACGTGACAGGTTCTTCGCCTTCCAAAGTGGTCCATGTCACAACCCGGGCGGCCTGGTTTTTCCACTCTTCGACTACTGCGGGATCGTTGACCATCTCGATGTTTCTTCCGGAATATTCCGCGAACGACATGCGGCGGCTGAAGCGTTTTTCGAAGAGCGAACGCATTGCCGGCTGATAGCCGTGATGATTCGTGGGGCCGAGCAGCGCGCCGGAAAGGCGGCAGCGCGCAACGCTGGAAAAATTACCCTTCGGCGCTTCAATCTCGGTGATCTCCTGTTTATAAAACCGGTCTTTCAGAGCCTGGAATGCGCCGCGTTCCAGAAATTCCGCAGTGGTTGCCACGGGTCCATCCGGGCCGAGCCGGAAC
>JBGTHU010000142.1:0-2379 GCA_041745975.1 Mariniblastus sp. | reverse complement strand
GAAAAGGGGTCAGACCCTTTAAATTTGACTCCATTTCGCGTCTCACCGGAGAGGGTCTGACCCCTTTTCTGACACAACCACGTTTGGTTCGGAAAAAGATCTGGTCTTCGAAAGACGAAGTGGACAGAGACGGGATGGCCGCTGTTCAAACCGAGTCTAAAACTGACGCAAAAATCTTACGTCGTTAGTAAACAGGTGGCGGATATCGCTGATCTGATGACGGATCATACACAACCGCTCAATACCTAAACCAAACGCAAAACCGCTGACCTTTTCCGGATCATAGCCCACGCTTGTCAGCACGTTGGGATCCACGATTCCAGCGCCGCCAAATTCGACCCATTTTCCATCCCAAAAATAGTCCGCCTCAACGCTGGGTTCAGTGAACGGGAAAAAGGATGGGCGAATACGAATCGGAACTTCGTTCCCCAGATAACTGGTCGCGAACAACTTGAGCACTGTTTTCAGATCGGCCAATGATACTTGGTGATCGACCATCAACCCCTCGATTTGATGAAACATCGGATAATGAGACCAGTCGGCTGTGTCGGGCCGGTAGACTCGCCCCAGTGATATGATTCTGACCGGGGGTTGTCGATGCTCCATCACACGAATTTGTACGGTACTGGTTTGGCTGCGAAGAAGCACCGGATTGGTCGCTGCCCCCTGCCCAATCACTCGATTGGACATCTCTTCTCCATTAGTTTGGGAAGCCACCGACAAATAGAAATTGTCCAGCGGATCGCGGGCGGGGTGCGAGGTGGGGATATTTAATGCTTCAAAATTGTGCCAAGTATCTTCGATTTCAGGACCATCGGCTGGAGTGAACCCCAACCGCCCCATGATGTCTTTTAGTTCATTAATCGTTTGTGTAATCGGATGAAGGCGACCCAATCGGCGACGCTGGCCGGGCAAGGTCGGATCGAACTGTGGATCACGCTGTTGTTCGACTTGACCTGACTCTAACCGAAGCTTCCCTTGTTGGTGAGCCGCTTCGATCGATCGTTTGACTTCATTAATTTTCTGTCCAGCAATTTTCTTTTCGGTCGGAGCGATCTGAGCCAAACGCTTGGACGCAACTTTGAATTGACCACTCTTAGCTCCTAAAAATTCGACCCTCGCCACTTCCAGCGACTCCTCGGAATCGGCATTTTGGAAAGCTTGCTCAGCTGTTTGGCATAGTCGATCCAACTCTTCTACGAATTGGGCGACAGGCAGAATATCGACGGACATGGTGTATTAAAAATCCCAGAATTAAACGAAAAATGGAAAGACGAAATCGAATCATCTTTCCAAAAATGTAACAAAAAAAGTCGACTCTGTGGATCGGGTAGACAACCCTGTGAAAAACAAATTGGCGATCGAAATGATGCGGTAAATCAATTCGACGTCAAATCCCTAGTGAACAAGTCGCCGGTGACCAGGCCGCCGGTGATCAGGCCGCTTTAACAGAACGGGTAACTTCGACGATCGCATCAAACCCTGCCGGATCATTAACTGCGATTTCGGCCAACGACTTTCGATCGAGTTCGATATTGGCCGCTTTCAAGCCGGCGATAAACTCGCTGTATCGTACACCCCGCATGCGGCAGGCCGCACTGATCCGAATCACCCACAACTGACGGAAGTTTCTCTTTTTAGTACGCCGGTCGCGGAAGGCAAATACACCGGCTCGAACCAGTGTTTCCTTGACCGATCGAATCATATTGCCACGGCCACCGCGGTAACCTTTGGCTCGTTTGAATAATTTTCTTTTGGCTCGTGTTCGAGCCGCACCTTTAGTAGTACGCATTGAAATTCGCTTAATTAAAAATTCGCTAACAGGGCCCCAAGATAACAGTTCTTGGCGTTTATAAATGCCCGGCAAAGCGTGGGAGCAGTTCCTTTAAGGACAGGATGCATGGTTTCCCCGGGTGATCCTAACAATACCTAACGACCATTCCGGTCGCTAGAAAGTAGCCCCCCCAAAAAAAAATCATCCTTTCCGCCAACTCCTCTGCGGTAATCACGATTACCATGACACCATGCAGTCAATGATAAAATCAGTGGCATGACCAATGAAACATCAATGAAATATCGTGTCCAGTAAAGATCACCAAAAAACTACCGACTATATTTGCCCAGTGACAAAGTAATCGATTCAACTACAGTATCATCCAACAATCGAGTACCTCGCAAGTTGCGGGTCCGTTTGGCGTTCATTCTCACGTTGCGGTGGGATTTTCCCGAAGCTCGGTGCTTGACTTTTCCGTTGGCAGTGATGCGGAACCGTTTCTGGGTTCCTTTATGTGTTTTTTGCTTATGGCTCATCGTTTTTCTTTCCAAAAAATTCGAATGGCGAATTGTAGACGCAATCGACCATAATTTGAAGGGGAATTG
>JBGTHU010000141.1:0-1833 GCA_041745975.1 Mariniblastus sp. | reverse complement strand
CGGGGTGATTCATGCTTTGCTGCTGATTCTGGTATTTGCAGTTTGTTCAGTCGTATTTTTGGCCGTTATTGATATGATTGACCAGATGTCAAAAGGATAACACCTTACTCCTTGGAAACAACTCTATGAATCGAATCCATTACGAAAACCCAAGGTGCGATGATTTGCAACCGATTTGCGCGACGACCGCACATTGCGGTGTTACATTGGTAGAAGTTCTGGTTGCAATTCTATTGTCAACGGTCGTGGTGAGCATGATTGCATCCATGTCGGTGCGGATTCAACATATCTGGAAAGAAATAAATCATCGCCGTATCGCGCTGACCGAATTGAATAACCAACTGGAAGAATTAACTCGGTTGCCTCATGACCAAATGCTCAGTGCGTTGGGAAATCTGCAGGCTGACACCGCCTGTCAGACGGTGTTAGATGATGTTCGCCTAGAAGGCGAGGCGATTCCGGATCAACTGGGGACACGAATCACGCTGCGAATCAATTGGCAACGCCGTGTTCCAGGGTTGCCGTTGCAGCTTTCCGGATGGTTGATCGATAACTCGACAACGGAATCCACACTTCCAACGGATTCAAGCGAAACAACAAATACCGGCGACGATAATGATCAGGATCAAGCGGTACAGGACAACGCTTTATCAAGTGATCAAAACGCATCTTCCGGCATTCTTGATTGGAGGCAAGAACAAAATGTTTAAACATCGAATCCAAATCGTAACTTCGGCGAGTGGTGTTGATAAAAACGATTGCTTCAGAACCCACGACCAACCGCATTCAATTCGCAGTGGTTTGACGCTGATTGAGATGCTGGTGGTGATGAGCGTGTCGGCCGTTTTGTTATCCATGGTCGGTGTTTGGACATTTAAACTGCTCCAATTTTCCAACCATATTCGTCAAAAGCAGGATGACATGTACGGCATGAATCGATTGGCGGCAGATTTCCGCAGCGATGTGCGAATGGCCAATCAGATTTCAATCGTCGATCAAAATGAAATCGCATTGCAGTATCCCGGTGATCAACAGATCACTTACCGCTTGCTGAACGACGACTTTTCGTCTGTCATCCAAGTCCAACAAATGATTGGCGATCGAATTGTGCGACGCGAGGAATACCGACTGTCTGAATATTGCTTGGCCGTTTGGGAGTTGGCCGAGTATCCCGATTGGGTGTCTTTGGTGATTTGCCGTCGTTCGAATATTCGTTTTGCCGCCAAGGGTTTGGATGCGATTAACTCGCCAGATGCCAATGAAACCCAAGCAAATGATCCGCCTAACTGGATGGAAACAAACTCTGAAAGAATTCCAGCAGATTCCGGCGGCTTGTTGGCTGAATTGGACTCGATCGCCAATATGGCTGAAAAAACTGGTCTGATTGAGCTTCAAGTCCGTGTCGCGCCGCAACGATGGAAAGGCTGGGAATTACTCGATGAAAATTAGGCACAAGCACAACCAATGGAGGGTCACCATTGCCCCAACTGGTCACTTGGAAAACCAGTCACTCCGGCGTTGCGGCCCACGGCGGGGCGTATCGATCTTAATCGTCTTATTTTTAATGACGTTTGGGATGGCCATCATCTTCGGCTTGCTGACTTTTAGTATGAATCATCAGCGGCAATTGGCGAGGCAGATCCAAGCCGAGCAAGCAAGTTGGATGATCGAGGCCGGACTGGGGTGGGCCATCAGTCAATTGGCCATCGATCCAAACTATCAGGGAGAAACGATAAGGCTCGAAGTGCCTTTGAAGGATTATACAACTGCCGAAATTGAGATCTTAGTCTCTCCAGCGGGTACTGGGGATCAACCGTCTATTTCAGTAAGCTC
>JBGTHU010000140.1:0-2080 GCA_041745975.1 Mariniblastus sp. | reverse complement strand
CACCAATTTACTTTGATCGCAATTTCTAATTTTGGTTCTTTCCTTACACACGGACTTTGCGAATTCAACACTTTTGGCTCATACTTTCTCAGAAGCGTTAACAATCGCCGTCACACTTCAGCCGAATGAAGTAGATCGGTCTCCGCCGCGAATTTTGCGAAGGAAAAAGTTCGCAAACCTCTGAGCTTTCTCCTTTGCAAAATTCGCTTTGGCTGCCAGTTAAACGACTTCTCGCTTCAGACGGCTGAAATGGTACGTTAATTTTTCAACTTCAGCCGAGTAGTAGAGGCTGTGTTGGCCGTAAGACCACCATTCGCAACACCGCTGGACTAAGAATCTAATGGTTCGACATCGACCGAGATATGCATCCGATGCTCACCGCCGCCGGTAATGACGCCTTGCACCGGACAGACATCCTGATAATCGCGGCCCCAAGCCACTGTTACATAATCGGTGCCTACCAGTGCGTTGTTGGTGGGGTCGAAATCGATCCAGCCTACCGCACCGCCGCAATATACCGCAACCCAGGCATGTGAGGCGTCGGCACCGACCAGCCGCGGTTTACCGGGGGGCGGGATCGTTCTCAAATAACCACTGACGTAGCGAGCCGGTAGGCCGATCGAGCGAAGGCAAGCGATTTGAAGATGTGCAAAATCTTGACAGACTCCCCTCCGCTGATGGAAAACCTCTTCAATCGTGGTATGAATATTGGTGGCACTGCCGTCAAACTTAAATTCATTAAAAATGTGAGACGTCAAGGCCATCACCGCGTCTCCAATCGGTCGCCCGGCTGAAAATATCGCTTGGCAAAAATCATTCAAAGCCAAAAAAGGTTGAACGTGTCGTGATGGCAACGTAAATTGCAAAGCAGCCAGCGATTGTTCATCGCGCCGCTTCCCCAATTCATTGACCAGCATTTCCCAATTCGGCGTCTGTTGCAGCGACATGTTGGTCCGGTCAGTCACGGTGACTTCACTGGTTGCCGTGACTGTCAACTGGCGGTGAGGATGATCAATCGAAAAATAAGCGATCTCATTTCCGAAAAAATCCTTGCGATAGCTCAAGTCAATCGGATTAGGGCGGATCAATAGGCGATGGCTGGCAACGGCCTGATACGGCAATGGGCGCGGGGCCAAGTGCAAAATGTTATGACCAACCGGCACAGGTTCCGAATAATTAAATTTGGTCGTATGGGAGACTTTGTACTTCATTCGCGACGAATATCAGTAAGTTGATGAGCCACTCCAGAGTGAACCCAATATTGAAGCGCGATCGCCTGTGAAAGTTGGTGCAATTGCTTTTGCCAATCGGAGGTGATCCGTTCAAAAGGTCGAAAGTCCAGCAAGCAGTGGGCATCGGCAATGGAGTTAATATCAGTCATCCGTATCGAGTGAGTTAACGACATGGCGATTCGTTGAACCTTAGTAAACCCCGGTTCGGTCTCATCTCGCGGCAATTGACTTACTTGCTCGTTGATCCGTTCATACTGGAACGCCAACGATCGGGGATTCGTCTCGTCAGTGAGCAAAAGATCCATAACGGGTGCCAATTGCAAGTTCGCCAAATATCGAGAGCGATAGGTCATCAAGCTATCTGAAATTTCCAAAATCGTTTCTAACAAAGGGCCTTTGACGTCCGCCAAGGGAACAAAGAACATTTTAACCAAGTTGATAATTCGCAGAGAGCGTTCGATTCGTCGGCCCAATTCCAAAAAGCGAAATGAATGAGTTCGCGTCATGCTGTCGCCGACCGACCCGCTAAAAGCTGCCAGTTGCGTCAACAACTCATCCGTCAGAATCAACAAGTCAGCAAGATTGACTTGGCCGGATCGCAGCGGCTTGAAATCCTCGTCAATGCTCAGAATGATTCGCCAGGTATCCAGGGAAATACGATCCCGCACAATCGAACCCAGCCGAAAGAGTTCGTTGATGATCGAGCGTAGCGATCCGGGTTGAGTTGAATCAAAAACGATGGTAGGCAACACCGTTTCGATTGGTTGCAGTTGGGCTCGCATTTCAGGCAACGTATATCCTGGTTCGACTTGCCCTTGATCGGCCAGTGCTCGCAGCAAGGCATCCAT
>JBGTHU010000139.1:0-2130 GCA_041745975.1 Mariniblastus sp. | reverse complement strand
GAATACTAATTTCCACCTGCACGGGTGAGTCAACTAGGGGCCAGCAAATGGAGTACTAATTTCCTCCTGCACGGGTGAGTCAACTAGGGGCCAGCAAATGGAGTACTAATTTTTCCTCCTGCACTACTCGCCGATATCTTCATGCCAAAGTGCGGGGTTATCGGAAATAAAATCACTCATTAGTTTGAGACATTCCGCGTCGTCCACAATTTCCAGTTCCACACCACGAGATCGGACGTAATCTTCCGGCCCCTGAAAAGTGCGATTTTCGCCAATTACGATTTTGGGAATCCGGTATAGCAGGGCTGTACCGGAGCACATATCGCAGGGTGACAGGGTGGAGTACAAGACGGCTGATCGGTAGGCGCTGGCCTTGAGTCGCCCTGCATTTTCCAACGCATCCATTTCGGCATGCAAAATCGCACTCCCTCGTTGGACTCGGCGATTATGCCCTCGACCGACAATCTGACCGTCGATCACCAACACCGAACCAATGGGAATCCCTCCTTCGGCTAACCCGGTTCGAGCTTCATCGATCGCGGCTTTGAGAAAAAAATCTTGGTTGGGTTGATCCCTAGGTACAGTCACTGTATTCGTTCCAAAAAATGGGTGGAATTAAAATTTATAACGTGTTCTGAGGTGTTGCGCTAATTTTAACGGATTATCGTGAACGAAATGCCAAAAAAAAGACCAAAATAGTGATAACAACGCTTTTAGCCATTCATCGAATTTGATTTTACTGATAGATTGAACAAAAATCGACGATGTAAACTTCAATCGAATTAGGTTTCGGATAAGCCTTTAAGTTAAGAAGTGCTGCTGTTGGTAAAAATCTTACTCAAGAGGGAGTCTTTGTCCGCCTTCGTCGGTAAGGCATCGCTGGAAACGTCTATCAAAAAAGAGACTATAAGATGAACCATATTTCGATTCAGGACGATGTCAAGGGAACCACGGATCAATCTGCCGACAAATCGCGTCGGAAGTTCTCAGGGGTGGGAGGACGAGATGCGACTTCGATTCCGCTACCATCGGGCGTGAATAAGAAACGGGTTTACGTAAGCTATGTTATTTCCTTTATCGTGTTTCATACGCTGGCTCTGCTGATTTTCGTTCCCTGGTTTTTTAGTTGGGCGGGGGTTGTATCGCTGGTCGTGGGGACGTATCTTTTCGGAGCCGTGGGCATCCCGATTTGCTATCACCGATTGCTCACACACCGAAGCTTCAAAACACCGAAATGGTTCGAGCGAACATTGGTCACGATTGCTTTATGCAACGGCCAGGAAACTCCTGCTCGTTGGGTTGCCTGGCACAGTTTGCATCACCATGAATCGGACCATCAAGAAGATCCGCACAGCCCACTGGTCAATTTTTTCTGGTCTCATTTTCAATGGCTGGTTCATGAAAACAGCAATACCAATAAATTTTCGCTGTACCAAAAATATGCTCGCGATATCCTGAACGACCCCTACTATATGTGGTTGGAAAAGAAAACTTATGCTGGGGTGGCCATTTTTATCGCTCATGGTTTATTGATATTTGGATTGACTTGGCTGATCGGTGGATTGATCATGGGATTTGGTGCTGCCGCTTTCCAGCTTGCTTGCAGTGTGTTTGTCTGGGGGTTTATCGCTCGAGTCGTTTGGGTGTGGCACATCACTTGGAGCGTTAATTCACTTTCCCATATGTTTGGCTATCGAAATTACGATACCGACGATCACAGCCGCAACAATTGGTTCGTGGCCTTGATTTCTTCCGGAGAGGGATGGCACAACAATCATCACGCGGATCAATCGGCAGCGACGGTGCAACATCGCTGGTGGGAGTTTGACGTTAACTATTACATTATCCGCAGCTGGGCCCTGGTCGGGTTGGCCACCAATATTGTTCCTCCCATGCACAAGCGACAGGCATTAAGGCAAGCAGCGGATAAATCGGTACCGCCCCCTAAGTAGCTGGTTAGCTGGTTAGCTGGTGTCTTGCCAAAACGAGTCTATTGAATCTTCATTTTCACCTGCCGCTGGCCTGAGAGAAGTAGAAACGGAGAAATAAATGACTACCCATCCAATTGAAGTCACCGTTCGCATTCCCGGCAGATGGGCTGGACCGAGTGAGTTCATAGAAGCGTTACCG
>JBGTHU010000138.1:0-3276 GCA_041745975.1 Mariniblastus sp. | reverse complement strand
CGCCGCAGTAGCGACATCGGCCACTGCTCACGATCAATTCCCAAGGCCGATTTGAGCGAATGGATCAACTGTTTAGGATCGGAAGAAGCAATTTCCATTGCCGTTCCGCCCGAGCATTTAACATTGGCTTTAATTTCCGTTTCTCGATTCGTGGCAAAAGTCAGCTGCAAAATCGATTCAGCGGCGGACCAAACCGTTTCATCCAAGACACCTTCGCTCTCGCCCAGCCCTTGATGCTGGGCAACATCGGTTTGCGTTGTCGACCGAACATCGAACTGCAAACGCCACATGCGGTCTTGGTCAATCTCTTGGCAAGCTAAATCGATCGTGCCCAATTCTGTCAACGAGGCAGTTAGTTGCACCTGCAGTTCTCCTGTTTCGCTCCGTCGGTTCGATTTTAAGACAGTGCGAATCGGTGGCAGAGCGGTTAATTGCTCTCGGTCCAGCGGCAGCACCAGACCGGGTTGATCGGCCAGCCTGACACTGGAGACCAGCAGACGGAATTCGACGGGTTGGCCAATGGTCAGTCGCATTTTACGATCATTCAGCTTAAACGATTCCCCTGCTTGGGCACTCCCCGGCATGATACAAACGGCTTGAGATTGTGAACCACCGCCGATCTCGATGTAGTAACTGCGAGCCAATGTGGCGGCGATACGAACGCCCCGATCCCGCCGCACCATGCCGTAGTAAGCGGCACCCTGAGCGACCGCTAAATCCAATCGCGGATTCTCCAACACTTGCGGCATCCAATCCGGTTCGTCGTCAGTTGCAAACCACTCGTTCAATTGCTGCAAAACGCGTTGCTTGAGAAAAGGGGAGGCAAAGAAACCACCATTGAACAACACGATGTCGGGACGCATCTCACGCAACCATTGCTCAGAATCACCTTGATCAACTCGATCTCCTTCGACTTTTCTATCAAGTCCCACGTTGGCCTCGGTATCCGGCCACTCTTCGCATCCCGTTTGCGCGTGTGTCTTCAAAAATGATCCCAGGTAACGCGTGATCGCCGGGTCACTAGCATACGGCAACCCAAATTCCTGGAAACCGCTCTGATGTCGCTGAGGAACCGCATTGATAGAGACCGACGGCAAAAAACCTTCCAGCAATAATTCCAGAATTTCATCCCGAGTGACTTCGGCCTGCAAACTTCCTCCCACCAATTTAGATCCCCGTCCCGGAAGATTGACAGTCATGACATCGGGTTGATCAGGAATCAGCATTGATTCTTTGACGTTGCGACTAACCCCGACCAAAGCATCCCATTGGTGTGGTTCCAACTGACGATCAGAGCTTAATTTTTTTTCAATAAATTTGGCAACGGCCAAATCCAAATTGTCGCCACCCAAAATGAGATGGTCTCCCACGGCCACCCGATGAAACTGAACGGAATGCTTAAAAGCTTCTGCTGAGTCTGTGGTATCAGCGGCAACGTGTTCATTCAAAATTTTCGAGCGGGTATTGCTGCGGACCCGTATCAGCGTAAAATCGGTGGTTCCCCCGCCGATATCGCAAACCAGAATTTTTTGGCCGACGGACACGCGATGCTGCCAATCTTCGGCATGCCGATAGACCCAGGCGTAAAATGCGGCTTGCGGCTCTTCGATCAAAAAAATTCGGGACAAACCAGCTTGAGCCGCCGCTGCGATCGTCAGTTCACGAGCGACTTCATCAAACGAGGCAGGCAACGTCACAATGACATCCTGTTGATCGAGCGGAAAGAGAGGAAATTGGCGGTTCCAAGCTGCCGCGATATGTTTAAGGTAAGCGGCACTGACTTCAATCGGGGACAATCGTCGGACATCTTCGGCGCCATTCCAAGGCAAAAGGGGGGCGGAACGATCGACGCCGCTGTGGCACAACCACGATTTGGCCGAACTGATACCACGGCGAGTCGATTTGGCGGTTTCGTCTCGTGCCCAAGCGCCAACACAAAAATCTAATTCAGGCTTGTTCTGAGCATTCCCTAGGATCGGTTGAAAATAGAACGAAGGGAGGGATTCCAACGCTTCCGTTTCATTGACAGAAACCTGCTGGGGAATTTTAAAGGTTTTGATCGACCAAGGATCTTGATCGGTATCGACATAGTTGACGGCTGAATTGGTGGTGCCCAAATCAATCCCGACTACAAACCGGGATGGCAGGGTATCAACCAGTGGATCAAATTCAGCAGGTTGGCGAGTATTTGAATTCATTCTAAATTATTTTTACTATCAAATTATAAATTGGCGGCCTATTAAGGCGAGCGGCAGAAAATGTAGGACGGGCTTGGAAACCCGTCCTACGATCCTTGGACGGGCTTGGAAACCCGTCCTACAGAACCACAGGCAAATCGTTGCTTGCCGCACGTCGAATAATGTTTTTTGAGTCGTTGATTTACCAATCAAGGAAATTCTCAAAATCAATGACCGTTCCGCGAGGCAGTTCCCGCTCCAAGATCGCTGGACCCATTGCTTCCTCAGTCCGATTGTCATCGACGGGTGGTTGAGTGATTCCTGATTCAATCACCCCGCTTTCAATCGACCCGACTTCAGTTACGTCAGTTTCAGCCGAATCCGTTTCGGCCGAATTGGCATTTTTATTTACAGCTTTATGTTTCAGCAAATAAACGCTACCGCGGCCAATCACTTCCGCTCGATTGGGGCTGACCACCAACGCAGTCCCCTCATCAATTCCGACTCCCATAAATTGGGGAAAATCGGCGATCGCCTGTTTCAAGTCGGGCAAGCGGTTGCGTTGGCTGAAATGCTGGTCGATACCGACTCCCGGCAAGAAACTAAATCCCTTTCGATAGCCATCTTGCACCATGATTTGATTTCCGACGGGTGCACCTCGAATCAACAACTCACCTTGAATCGATGCACCAGCTGAACTTCCACCGATCACGCCCCCTCGGCTCAACAAGGCATGAAACGCGTCGAAGGCGGGGGTGTTTTCATAGTGATCAACAAAATGCCATTGGCGACCGCCGCCAAACCAAATCCCGGTCGCTTGTTGCAGTACGCTTAAGTATTCATCGCTGTTAATTTCTTCGAACTTGATTTGCGGCAAAACACTGACTGCTTGGGCTCCAGCATTTTGAAACGTACGACTCAAGCCGGATTCGCGAGCGGGAGGATCGACGGCGGTGGGCAAAATCACAATGCGTGCCTCGGATCCACCCGCCAATTCCACAAATTTCCGTACCACTTCTCGGGGCATGCCACCGCCGCCGACAATTACCAATGCCCCTTGCTCAGGAAATTTGACCGGATGCGAATCATGATTGGGAAA
>JBGTHU010000137.1:0-12316 GCA_041745975.1 Mariniblastus sp. | reverse complement strand
ATTGGGCCTACCTATCTTCGGGGACTTGGTCTTTGCTGGGAACCGAGCTATCACAATCACATGTCAGTGCGGATTCATTTGCCGCTCCCTTCACCAATGAACGCGGAATTGAAGGGAGGATACGGTTTCTCAAGAATATTGCCGGTCTGTGGTTGATTCAAGAGTTGCGTCGCGAATGGACCGATTCCCAACCCCAACTTGATTTTGCTGAAATGGTCAAACGGGCGGAGGCGGCACCGCCGCTGAGGACTTTGGTCAACCCCAATGACTCCCGGTTTGCGACGCCGGGTGGCATGTCGCAAAAAATCAAAGCGTTCGCCATAGAAACAGGACAGCCGGAGCCACGTGATTTGGGAGAATTGGTCCGATGCTGTCTGGAAAGTTTAGCCTTGAGCTATCGAAACACCATCGACCGATTGGAATCCATTTTGGGAACACCGATGAGTCGTTTGCACATTGTGGGAGGTGGTAGCCAAAACCAAATGCTCAATGAAATGACTGCCGCCGCACTGCAGCGACCGGTGATCATTGGGCCAGTGGAAGCCACAGCGATTGGCAACCTCTTGGTGCAAGCGAAGGGGTTGGGAATTCTATCCGATTCCGATCAGATCCGCGATGTCGTCACTCGTTCCTTTACGCCCACCCAAGTCGACTTCGATCCTCATTCCTACCGTATGACCGCTGACGTTATTCAGCGATTTCGCGAGCTGGCTTAAGTTGGCATTGGGGACAAAAAAACGTCGATCGTTGGGCCTGGACGATGCGACAGATTTTGGCTTTTTGGCAACTTGGGCAACGACTTTCGGCTTGTCCATAAACCCGATGTTGATTCTGGTAAGAGCCGTTTTGGTTTAAGGAATTGCGATACGTACCGTCGGCTAACGTAGACCCTTCGTATTGAATTGCCAATTCCAAAATCGTTCGCATGGCGTTGTATATCGATCGCCATTTGATTTCAGAAATGGCAACGATGGGGGTTTCCGGATGGACCTTGGCCAAATGAAGTATCTCTGAGGCGTACAGGTTGCCGATTCCTGCCACGATGGATTGGTCCAATAAAGCGACTTTAATGGGGCGCCGACCTTTTCTAAATCGTAGCAAAAAATCGTCCATCGAGACTTCCAATGCATCGGGCCCCAGCGTACCATCGCTGCACTTTTGCTGGAATTGTGCGTCAGTCCACAAGTAGACGCTCCCCAAGCCGCGACGGTCCCAGTACCACAACTTCGACACCGCCGCATCAGCCAAAACGATTTCGATTCGCAGGTGTTCGCGAGTTGGTGGATCGGCGATCAACACCAACCCGGTCATGCGGGGCTCAATCATAATTCGGTCATTTGAATCGAGCCGCAAGGCGACTCGTTTTCCCAAACGTTCAACTGCGACAATTTGCCGACCTGCCACTTGTCGATTGAAGCGGTCAATTCTCGGTTGCAACGAGATAGGTTTTCGGGAGCATTTAAGCTTGACGATTTCAGAGACGATGCCTCCGACAACCGGTAGGATTCCACGTCGCATTGTTTCAACTTCAGGTAATTCTGGCATCTGCAAACTGGTAAAATTGGTCTGTTTTGCATAAGATGTTGGATTAAAGCATCTTCTGCTACCTATTTCAATCGGTAAAATGACCCGATTATCCCTGACAACGACAGACCGGCCAACGTTCTGTCAAAAATATTATGACACAAAGTTCATTATCGCCTTTACAATCAACGACCCATCTTCCGGATGAACGCGGCCGATTTGGCTTGTTTGGAGGGCGTTACGTCCCTGAAACGCTGGTCGGTGCTCTCGATCAACTGGAGGAAGAATACCAATCGGCTCGACGCGATCCCGATTTTCAGCAGCAACTTGACGGCCTGCTAAAAGACTTTGTTGGACGTCCTTCCCCGTTCTATTTTGCCAAACGATTGACTGAGCACTGTGGTGGTGCTCAGATCTGGTTCAAACGCGAGGACTTGAACCACACTGGTGCCCACAAAATCAACAACACGGTTGGACAGGCGTTATTGACCAAGCGGATGGGCAAGACACGGGTTATTGCGGAAACCGGCGCTGGCCAGCATGGGGTGGCGACAGCAACCGCATGTGCTCACTTTGGTATCCCCTGTACCATTTACATGGGAGCGGAAGATGTGCGGCGACAACAACCGAATGTGCTCAGCATGAAAATGTTGGGAGCCCAAATCGCGCCGGTAACAACGGGCTCGCGCACCTTGCGAGACGCAGTCAACGAGGCGATGAGGGACTGGATGAGTTCGGTAGCCGATACGCATTATATTTTGGGCTCCGTCGTTGGCCCCCATCCGTTTCCAAAGATTGTACGGGACTTTCAAGCGATCATCGGGCGGGAGACCATCCAACAATCTCATTCGCGATTGGGACGCCTGCCGGATGCGGTAATCGCTTGCGTTGGAGGTGGCAGCAATGCGGCTGGCATGTTTTATCCTTTCGCCAACGACACCGATGTGACGTTGTATGGTGTTGAAGCGGGTGGGACGGCTGATTCGATTGGGGCTCATGCGTCCAGCTTGACTCACGGCCTGCCGGGGATTTTGCATGGCAGTTTCAGCTACGTACTGCAAGATGCCGACGGTCAAACCGCCGATGTCCATTCAGCATCAGCCGGGTTAGACTATCCAGGTGTCGGTCCAGAGCATAGTTATTGGAAAGATTCGGGAAGAGTTCGGTACATTCACTGCCGCGACCAAGAAGCATTAGCGGCGTTCAATACCGTGGCTCGGATGGAAGGCATTTTGCCCGCTTTGGAGACCTCACATGCGCTGGCCAAAGCAATGGAGATCGCTGAAACAATGAATCCCGATCAGGTCATTGTGGTTTGCCTTTCAGGTCGAGGCGACAAAGATACCGCTGAAATCGAGCGATTGACAAGTCAAACAACAGGAACTGAATCCCACCCATGAGCAGCAAGATTGACGATCTGTTTCGGCGTCTGCGGTCGCAACAGCAAAAGGCCTTCATGCCTTTCATCACGGCCGGCGACCCCGATCTGAAATTCACGGAAGACCTTTTGGTGGCCCTCGACAAGACGGGTTGCCACTTGATCGAACTGGGAATTCCCTACAGTGATCCGATTGCCGACGGTCCCGTAATCCAAGAGTCTTACTCCCGGGCCCTAACAGGTGGCGTGCGCCTGGATGACATTTTAGATATGCTGGGACGCACAACCTCGCGTCTGCAAGCCCCAGTGGTGATGATGGTGAGTTACGCGATCATCTTTCGCCACGGAATCGATTCGTTTATCCAGCGAACCACTGCTGTAGGAGTGGCCGGAGTGATCGTGCCTGACTTGCCGGCCGATGAATCGCTTGAATTCCTGGAGCAATGCCGTCAATATCAGCTTGACCTGATTCAATTGGTCACTCCAACCACCAGTCCCCACCGTCGTCAGCAGATCCTCGATCGATCCAGCGGTTTTGTTTATTACGTTTCGGTGGCTGGGATCACCGGAGAGCGACAAGCGCTACCAAAAGAGTTGTTGGCCAACCTGGAAACGATTCGACGTGAAACTGATTTGCCCATTTGCCTTGGATTTGGCATCAGCAGCCCTGAGCAAGTGACGGCACTCCGCGCTGCGGCAGATGGTTTCATTGTCGGCTCTGCCATCGTTCGCCGCATTGCGGCAGCATCAGCACCCGTTAGCCCGGCGTCGGTAATAGCGGCAACGACAGCGACTTCAGCGACAATCCAATCCGCCGACAACCAATCAATTTCCACCGTCGACAACAATCAGTCGGAGCAAGCGATTGCTGATATCTGCGAATTCTGTGACTCGATGTTGCGAGCTCTATGATCGCCACACAACCCACATCGCAGTGTCGAATTTTCATGCGACCAAACCTTTGGTGACCATCATGAACACCTCTTCCAGATTAGGTTCTTTGGTGCCGAAGGAACTGACGGTCACATCGTTGTTGATCAAAGTCTTCAGCATTGATGCATTATCGTGATCAACGGTCGAGAATTCGATCGTCACTCGGTTTCCGTCGACTTGGACATTACGGACTTGGGGGTTCGAACGAATAATCGATAGGGCCAAATCGAGTTTGCTATCAATTTGAGCAATCACTACCTGATTTCCCTTGATCTGGTTATAGACTTCTCCCATGGGGCCGTGCAGCAACATCTTGCCCCGCTCAATGATTCCAATCGAAGTGCAACAATCGGCCAGCTCGGTCAGGATATGACTGGAGATCAAAATCGTTTTCCCCATCCGTCTCAATTCCTTGAGCAACGCTTTGACCTCGACCCGAGCGCGAGGATCGAGACCGCTGGCCGGTTCATCCAAAATCAGTACGGGAGGATCATGAACCAACGTTTTGGCCAGACACAAACGCTGTTTCATCCCTCGGGACAAACTGTTGACATAGTCGTCTCGTTTGTAGGTCAAATCCAACAACTCCAGCACATCGCGGATCACGCGTTTCCGTTGAGTCCGTCCAATTTTATAGGCAACCGCAAAAAAATCCAAAAATTCCCAAACCTTCATCCCATCGTAGACACCAAATGCATCGGGCATGTATCCGATACTGCGGCGAACGCTCATCGGATCTTGGGAAACGCTGTAGCCATTGACGGTGCCGTCCCCGCGAGTCGCGCGGAGCAGAGTTGCCAGAAAGCGAATGGTGGTACTTTTACCAGCACCATTTGGGCCGATAAAGCCGAACATCTGGCCCTCCTCAATCTTCAGGTCCAACGATTCGACCGCTGTAAATTCGCCATAGTCTTTACCGAATCCGGTTATTTCAATCATGTTATCTAAATCACCTAAAAATTTTTTAATTTTTGATTGTAAACCAGATTTAACCGATGTCGATAAGACCATCGGATATCTATCCACGGTGTGAGATTTAACGACGTGATTTCATCAAAAAACTAGAGAGAGTTGATTTTAATGGGTTTTTTATCAGGAACAACCACTTTTTCACGCTATCGCATCTCTAACGATCATACGGGTGCTTTCGGCGAAGACCATCTCCAAAACTTGACAGATCGAGCCTTTAGCCTCGATTTGAGCCAACTGGTTGAATCGGCTCAAGTCGGCTTTACTGCGGGAACGCACCTTTTTGATACGCATTTCGAACTGGAGAAAAACATCATCGGAGATGCCCTCTATTTCGCGATACGCACCGATTGCTTGTCCGTTCCGGGGCCAATCAAAAACGCTTGGATGAAAATTGAATTGGCCGGTATCATGGGCGATCACAAAACAGGTCGACCCAGCAAATCTCAAAATGAAGAAGCAAAGGAAGCCGTGGAGGCCCGCTGTCAAACCGAAGCGGCAAATGGCAAATTTATCCGCTCCAGCGAAACGGCGGCGCTTTGGGATGCTGCCACCGATACCCTGTTCCTGTCAAGCAACAGCGAAAAGGGGAACGATAGCTGCCTGGATTTGATTCAGCAAGCATTTGGATTGGAATTCGAACCATTGACACCCTCCAAGCTGGCCATGGAATGGGCGGACGAAAACAAACAGCTGAAATCGTTGTATGAAATCCAACCGACACTTTGGCATCCCCATCGATCAGACAGCCAAATCGTCTGGTGGAATGGGATGGGCGACAATTACGACTACTTGGGAAATGAGTTCCTGTTGTGGTTGTGGTATCGCTGGGAAACGGCCGGCGATACAATCCAATTAAGCGATGACAGCGAAGTGACCGGCATGTTCTCACGCTCCTTGACTCTGGACTGCCCCTGGGGGGAACATGGCAAGGAGTCGATCAGCGCCGAATGCCCGGTCGCCCTGCCCGAGGCTGAAATTGCGATTCGGTTGGGAAAACTACCTCGCAAGGCCGGTTTGACACTGATCCGCAACAACGAACAATACGATTTTTCATTGCAAGCCGAATCGTTCGGCGTCAGCGGCGGCAAGATCAGCTATCCAGGAATCGAAACGGGCCAATCAAAGGAACTGACCGATCGTATCGAAAGTATTCGCCAATTTGCCGATTCCATTGACTTTTTGTTCGAAGCATTTTGCCAAGTCCGGATAGGAGCGAGTTGGAAAACCGAGTCCAAGCAAATTACCCAATGGTTGCAAAGCGAGAAGCAAGTTCGAGCTCGCCCGGCGGCTTGACCGAGAAAAAATCACGATTCGATCCCTCAAAAGAGCGAGATTTTGAAAAAAAAACCTTTTTTCTGTCGCAATCAAAAAAAAGGCTTGCTAAAAATCGTCAGTTTGACATAATATCCGATTCGAATTCATTTTGAATCGTGACTGGGAGAGCTTGGACTTTTGACCCCAAGCGGCAATCACAGCGATTTTTTTTCGCGTTAAACAATGGAAACACAGTTGGTATAGGTAGTTAAATTGGCCAAATTCAAGAGAAAATTTGTTCGTAGGAAACCGAAAGTTCGTACACCCGTCGTTCGCAAAGATCCCTTGTTTGTCGACGGTGAACGTCCTCGCCCGATGTACGTCGATTACAAAGACGTCGAATTATTGAAAAAATTGATCAACCGGCACGGAAAAATTGTCAGTCGCCGCAAAACGGGGTGCTCTGCAGTCAGCCAGCACGCGGTTGCCAGTGCGGTCAAGCGAGCCCGCTTCATGGGGTTGCTGCCCTACGTCGGCGAGTGATCGATTGAGTAAGTTTGTTGTTCATCGACAAGTCGAATTTCGAGAAACGGACATGGCGAGGATTGTCCATTTCTCGAATTTTTTTGTTTATATGGAGCAGGCCGAACACCAGTTTCTCCGCCACGTGGGGCTTAGCGTCCATCAAAAGACCGATCAACGAACGATCAGTTGGCCCCGTGTGGCTGCATCTTGTAATTATATCCAACCGATCCGTTTCGAAGACTTGATTCGAATCGAAGTGGGAATTGAGCGGTTGGGTAAATCGAGCGTCACTTATCAGTTTAATTTTTTTCGGGAACACCCACCGATCGATCAACCGATCGCCGATGGCAAATTGACAGCCGTCTGCTGTGCCATGGATACCGATCAAGGGATGCATTCAATTCCGATTCCCGATACTTTTCTGCAGGCTCTACGCCCCTACCAACTGGAATCTCCTTACAACCTGCTAGAATAAGGGTGTGTTTATTCCATCCTGTCCTGCATCGGGGACATACCTGGTGACAAGCACAGTTTTGGCGGTTCTCAGACCTAGAGTAGTAAGAATTCGAACGAGAATTTCCACACTTCTCAATTTCTTTAAATCATGAGGTGCCGGAATCGTATTGATTTTCAAAGAGGGGTAATGAACTGATTCGCGATCTAGGCGGTATTTCGGCAAGAACACTCTCTAAAAAATTGCGCGAACTGGAACAAGATGGTGTTGTGCATCGTAAAGATTTTGGCTAAATCCCACCAAAAGTGGAATATTCACTCACGCCAATGGGTAAATCGCTTGAGGGCGTTCCTCGATCCATGGAAGCCTGGGGTGTCACTGTCAAAAAACAACAAGCAAATCAAAGCGAGTCTACCCGAGTAGAATCAGCTGGAATTACATTTTCAATCAGATAGCTTCTGCGATCAGTTACCAACTATAATTACACTCGAGGAGTAGTTGCCATGAAGCTGACGAACCATCGTTTTCAAGCACAGTTAAAAACGCTCTGGAGGTTGTTCGGTCTTGCAATCGGCGGAGTTGCCGCTGGGTTGATCATAGGTTGTGCGCAAAGCGTCCCTGATATCCAGCTCCATGCAAAAGCGGACGCTCCATTCCCCCCATTGCCCAGACTCCACTCTGTTCAACTGGTGATGACCAGCAAATCCCCAGTCATGCCAGCTGTTGCTGATCTGGATTGTGACGGTTTTCCGGAACTGGTGTTGGGCTATACTCATTTAGGCTATGAACCGGGCGAATCCGGTAGCCTGTTGTACAGCTTTGGGAAATCTATCTCAGATGAGCCGGCCAAAACGCCGCGAGTTGCACCATCAAACAAACACAATTTAGCGATCTTTTCGGGCATTGGCGGAGCGGGGCGATGGCAACTAGATTCGGTAAAGTGGCTCAGTGACCATACCGAGCATTGGGAAATTCCCGGTGGCTGAACGATGGCCTATTTTAGTCCTCAGTTTGGGGACCTAACGGGGGACGGAATCCTGGACTTGGTTACTGGGTCAAACTGTTGCGATGCTGCCGATATCTATTTGTTTCCTGGCAATTCTTCTGGAGGGTTTGATGACCCTTGGCACATCAAACTCGTACTTGGCGATTTTCTGGCAGATCAATATCCAGGCAAGCTTGAAGGCCGCCCTTATTTAATTGACTGGAACGGTGATGGTCATGTCGATTTGGTTTTTTTAACCAGCATCCGCAAAGTTCTGGAGGACGCGAATTCAGACGGCGGTCCAAACTATCAGTATCAGTCTATTTTTTTTGTTGGTCACGGGCCGCTGGATAAAGCCAATGCGGTTGACTTACACCAGGAGTTACGACGAAGAAGGGCCAGTGTAAGATTAGAACGAGACTCAATTCAACTCGACTCAGTTCGTTCAGCCCATGTAGATCCGCTCGGTGCCTTGTTAGATGCCCAGATAACCAATGAATCCCACTTGAGTGATGGCTCATCATCGGCTGCAGAGACTTGGCATATCCGACACGACTGGTCCGCCAGCAGAAGAAGTCTCGAAAAAGGCTTGACGTCCCTTCTTTGGAAGGTCGAGCCAGCCCTTGAAAGACCTTTATTGCCCGTCCCCAAGCGAAATATTGGAGATAATTCCCGACCTACGGGTAGTTCGTATCTAGCCTTTGGCGACTTCGACGGTGACGGAAAATTCGACTTGATCATTTCCTGTGCCTCCGGAAGTCGCACATTCGAGGATTCTCAATGGCGTCATCGTACCGACTACAGTGCCATCTCGGTCTGCCGCAACATTGGCACAGCAACCCAACCCCAATTCGCCGCGCCAGAGGTTGTCTTCGAACCTGGTCCGGGATCCTATGTATCGACCTTCAATTTCATCAACTCTCCAACAGGCCAAGCGGAACTAATCGCGGTCCTCGGCTCAGATGCCGACCAGCAGCACTATGAGATTCGCTTGCTTCAGGTAAGTCAGCAATAGAAGATGATAACGGAAGGCGAGTCTTTTGTTTTCGTATCCGTTTGCGCCTTATTGTTATTAGTTGCTGAGCAGGTCAAATCCTTACAAGCCATTCCCCACTTTCTTGAAAAAATTCCGGTACGATCGACCTGTTGTGTTCTTGAGCACTCCTCGGCACGACCATCGGCAGAAGCGAGCCAAATGCGAGGCGCGCTGATTGCTACAAGCCTTACAAATTTTTTCAACAAATTTTCAGGGGCATGAACTGAATCATTCGAAAAAGCAGCCCGCGCAGGCATTGGCCCTTCGAGGAGTTGACGCCGCTCAGCCTTGCGGGGTGAGTACCCGCACTCTGCGGGAGTGGTCGCAATCGGACAATCCCCCACTCTCACTGAAGCGTGGAAATTGCATGTTGCACCCAATTTGTGAGTTGCAGGACTGGCTGGCCGACCAATTAGAAAATAAATCACAAGAATCGCATGAAAATTGAGAAACGGCGAGCATTTTCAAGCTTGTTAAGGGAAAACAACCACCCCGTTGTTTGGAGTGGACAGATAGAGAGGGAAAACGAAAAATGCCTTCGCTTGGGCATTGTTTCGATTGAGTGTGTCCAAAATTTCAAAATGCAGGATTAGCTATACTCGTAATTCAGGCGGATTATTAGTTCGCGAACGATGAAACTATTGAATCGGCGAGTCTCCGAAAGTATACTGATTGGAAGTAAGAATTGGTGCGTGGCAAAATTTCTATCTGTTAAACACGCTGAATGGACCTTAAAGTAAGTTAAATTATCCTGGAAGATCGATATCAATTCTTACTCGATAACTGGGAGACGTCGCTGACGGTCGTTTACCAGTGAAAATGCGATGCATTTGTTGGAGCATTTTTGATGCAACCTTGGCGCAAATTTGCTGGTGATTGGGCATCGCTTGGGCGTTCGATGCGAGCCTCAGAATAAAACGTGAACGTATGCACAAGGTTGGGTTTCACACCTTCAGTATGAAAGGAACATTCATGCAATCTTCATTTACTTTTGACCGAGTCAAGGACGTGAGGCATTGCATGATGCACTGGACTGATTCGACCCTCGTTCGGTTGACGATCGCCATGATGGTATCGGTTTTGTTTGGCATGCCAGCCTATGGTCAGCCAGGTAAGGGATCGAAGCGATCACCTCAAGATTCACCTCCGACAATTTTGCGTGATACGCGGGGAGTCCCGAAGTCTTCCACATCCCAAAACTCGCACTCGGTTGCGCGGTTGTGGAACGAGGCGCTACTCGATGCGATTCGAAACGATACGCCTCGGCCCACGGTTCACGCGCGTAATCTTTTTCATGTCTCGGCAGCTATGTATGACGCCTGGGCTGCCTATGACTCAAAAGCCAAGGGTTACTTTCGCATCGAATCACCACCGGGTGCTCCAACGCTCAAGAAACAGGAGACAGCAATTAGCTACGCGGCTTATCGGGTCCTTTCGCATCGCTTTGCCAATTCACCCGGTCATATTCAATCTCAAGCTCGATTTGACGCGCTGATGAAGGAACTAAAGCTTAATCCTCGTCGAACTAACACGAACGGTTTCTCGGCAGCAGCTGTCGGCAATCGAATTGGAAGGACAATCATTGAGTTCGGATTGAGTGATGGTGCGAACGAGCAAAACAACTTTGCCGATCCGACCGGTTATGTCCCGCTGAATAATCCACTGATTGTCATCGGTCCGCATCTCGGTCCTCTCGCCGACACCAATCGCTGGCAACCGCTGATTGTACCCGGCTCGAACGCACCGCAGCGATTCCTAACACCCCATTGGGGTGGCGTCGAATCGTTCGCGTTACCTCAGCCGACCCCAGATGGATTGCATCTCGATCCTGGTCCACCTCCGCTGTTGGGGGGCCCGGGGCATGAAGTCGTGGTTGCCGACATGATTCAAGTGCTTGAGGCGAGCGCTTCTTTAGACCCGGGAAACGGCGAGTGGATCAACATCTCACCCGGCGTTGTCGGTAATAACTCGCTGGGCACCCAAGATGGCACGGGTCACGATTTCAACCCGGCGACTGGCGCGCCGTATCCGAACAACTTGGTTCTTGCCGGCGATTGGGGACGCGTTCTCGCTGAATTCTGGGCGGACGGGCCGCTTTCCTCAACTCCACCGGGTCACTGGAATGAGATTGCCAATGAAGTTTCGGATCATCCCTTGTTGACGAAGCGAGTGGGTGGTTCCGGCCCGGTTGTAAGCAACTTGGAATGGGATGTGAAACTTTATTTTGCGTTAAACGCAGCGGTGCATGACAGTGGGATTAACACTTGGGGTGTAAAGGCATATTATGATTTCGGACGCCCCATCTCGATCATCCGTGACATGGCGGCACGCGGTCAATCGAGCGACGAAGCGCTTCCAAATTACGATCCACTAGGGTTGCCATTGATCGAGGGCCTCGTCGAATTGATCACCGAAGAATCGTCCGCGGCCGGCCAGCGACATGAACACCTGATTGATTCAATCGGTGAGACTGCCATTTTCGCTTGGCTCGGACATCCGGCCGATCCTGTCAATGAGTATTCCGGTGCGGGATGGGTGCTGGGTGTGAACTGGTTGCCCTATCAGCAGCACGATTTTGTCACTCCACCATTTGGTGGGTACACTTCGGGTCACTCAGGCTTTAGTCGGGCGGCGGCCGAAGTGTTGACATCGATGACCGGTGATCCCTATTTCCCCGGTGGTGTTGGCAAGTATCTCTCGATTCCAGTCGGTGGATTCGGCCTCGGTTTTGAATATGGGCCGGTGGAGCCAGTACTACTCGAATGGGCAACTTATTACGATGCCGCGGACGAAGCGGGAATTTCAAGACTCTATGGCGGAATCCACCCAGCGCTTGATGATTTCCCGGGGCGAATGATGGGTGCTGTCCTGGGACAGAACGCCTTCTTGCGAGCACTCGACTACTTCGATGGGATCGTTGGCAACGATCCCTGATTCTCTCGGTTCCATTCAACCTGAACCTATTGCCAGAATGATTAAGATTAATAAATAATAAAGGACAGGCAAATATATATTGACACCGTGTCGGAAATTTGCTAAATTTACACCGTTAGCAAATCCAACCAACTCAAAATGATCCGGGAGATTCGAAATGACGACGGCTCGCAGTGAAATTGTGGATGTGTCTGTAACACGATGGTATCATTGTGTTTCAAAATGTGTCAGAGGCTTGAGGATCTTGTCGGATGAGTGCGGCAATGACCGCAAACAATGGATCGAGAATCGATTGAAGACCCTGGCTCAGAACTTTTCTGT
>JBGTHU010000136.1:0-4227 GCA_041745975.1 Mariniblastus sp. | reverse complement strand
AAAAATATAATAACAGCACAGATAAAAGAGCTCGCTATCGACCAAGAAGCAAAGATCACAAACCACTAGGCGATCCGACAGTAACTATGATCACGCCAGAACATCGCAAAAAAATTCGCGAACTGAAGCTGAAAAATGCCGTATAAAAATGCTTCACAGCGTTGCCCCAAACCACTCACCTACAACGCGCTGCCTCGAATGCTCCCGGCTTGTCCGGGAGATCATTCCGCTTCCTGCTACAACACCGCCGCCCCCCAAACCACTCACCTACAACGCGCTGCCTCGAATGCTCCCGGCTTGTCCGGGAGATCGTTCCGCTTCCTGCTACAACACAAATTCTCACAATCAATCCTTGAATGCTTCCCAACGCCGCACATAAGAAGCAATCGCGGCAGATCGCAAATCACCAAACGAGCCAACATAAGCCGATGCCTGCCAAAGACGATTCAGCTTAGCTCTTACAACATCCCCTTCAAATTTTTCCCACATCAAATTTTGTGCACTATTCATCAATGCCGTCGCCACCGAAGCAGGCGAGACTGTAGGATGCAGCGCAACGGCAATATGCACATGATCCGGCACGAATGATACTTTCTGAATGACTGCCTTCATCTCCGAATCAATCGCTCGCCAGCAATCGGCAACTGCGGAGGCTGATTCCTTAATAAATACCCCATACCGCCACTGTGTCGCCAGGACTAAATGATAGCGCAAACGCGTCGCCGCATGATCCGTGCCCAATACTCGCTGATCCTCCTCGCAAAAAGCATACGATTGTACAAAATCTGGCGAATTTACCCGGCGATCATATCCATGATGTTTCGCTTGTCGGTCCAGGTAATCGTTTACCTCAGTCTCGGTAGAGCTTCCTGTGGTCGTTGCGAAATAACCCCGACCAAGCCATTTTTGTTTTTCAACGGCAGAACCATAGGCAACACAATCCGTGATCCACTTACTTAATCGGCCTTTGATCTTGCTGGCAGCGGAGGAGACCGATTCGCATGGGGAAAGGCTGGCCAGAAGACGAATGTCGGTGGTGTCTGCAGCAAACTCAAGAATATGGATGCCATAAGGTTCGAGGAGATCTGAGAATACAAGTTTATCAAGGCGGGTGAGAGAATCGATTGCCTTGCGGCGGTGAGTTCGAAAACGAAAGTAGACGCGATTGCACCAAGCAAATTCAAGTTCATCTTGTGTATAGGGTTGAATTTTCATTTCTTTATTTTTGCCAACGCAACTTCATGAAGCAATTGGGCGCGATGAAATTTTATTTAGCGAGAAACCGAACAATCCGCCGGACAAGCCGGGCGGGATTTCATGTGGGGTTGGGCCGAGTTCCGTGTTAGCGAGAAACCGAACAAGCCGCCGGACAAGCCGGGCGGGATTGGGAGCGGGGGACTCGTATTCCCGAATCAACCGCTCGCCGGCCGAATCACCAATATCGCTCCAGAACAATGTGGCCGGGTGATTTGCTGCGATGGAGTCTCATTTGCCGATCCGCCAAGATCTGTTCCATGGAATCTAACATATCGGGGTTTCCGCACAGCAACACGGTCGAGTCATTGCCATGGATGGTTGCACCGGCGGTGCGCTCCAATCGGCCGTCTTCTATCAGATCGGAGATCCGACCGGTTAAATATCCATCAACGGTCTCCCGCGTTAAAGTCTGTAAAACTACCAAACGATCTGGGTGTGAATCGGCCAGCGATTTTAGTTCTTCCGAATAGGCCAAGTCACGAGCCCAGCGTACGCCGTGTACCAAGAAGATGCGTTGGTAATTTTGCCAAAGAAAGCTATCTCGAAGCATGGCGATATAGGGCGCTAAACCGGTACCGGTGGCCATCAACCACAGGTCGCGGGCTGGGGGTGATTTCTGTAACGTAAAACTGCCAGCCGCCCGTTGTGAGACTTGTAGCGTATCACCTTCCGCAAGATTCCAAAGCTTGGGTGTTAATTGACCATCTTCGACGACTACAATAAAAAACTCGACCTCGTCCCCGTGGGGCGAGGCTACCGAATAAGGTCGATTGATTAGCTTTGCTTCCGTATCTTCCGGGGCTTGATGGTGTATCCCAAGTTGCAGGAATTGGCCTGGGTCAAAGGGAAGCAAATCAGGAACGCGGACTCGAATCGTAAAGAGTCCAGCTGTCCAAACGGTTCGTTTCGTGATGATTCCATCGCACCATACTGGCATAGTTTGCTCAATTCATTTAATAGGGTAATCTGGTGAGCGTCAAGGCGCGAACCGTCCGGCTTTTGTGGCACCGGACGGCTGGCACCGTTCCGCTATCATCCCAAAAATTAATTTGGGACAGTTCCGGTAGGGGTCAGCCTCTTTCCGACGCCTCGCAATCGCCTCGAAAAAACATCGCCTCCAACGGGTTTGCCCCCTTTTTCAGATAGACTCTAATAATTTAAGCTCTTCTTTGGAAAAAAACCAAGATTGAATCTGCCTTGCAGAACAAGGTTATCATTTTGGTAAATGGAAACAAGCATCCAATTAAAGATTATAAAGAAAATGATGGTGCGAATCGATCACATCGCCAAGAGTTACGGTAATTTGCATGCCGTTAAGCGGATTTCGTTTGAAATTCAACCGGGGGAGTGCCTGGGATTGCTGGGACCCAATGGGGCTGGCAAAACGACAACCATTTCCATGATTACCGGGTTGATTCAACCAGATCAAGGGAGTATCAGTATTGATGGACAATCACCGCAGCATCATTCCGTGCGGCGGCAATTGGGAGTTGCCCCCCAGGCGTTGGCGATTTACAACGAATTAACGGCTCAAGAGAATCTGGCATTCTTTGGCCGGTTGTACGGGTTGCGGGGAAAAATACTGGCCGATCGGATCGATTGGGCGCTGCAATTGGCGGGCCTAAGGGAACGACAACGGGATCGCGCTGGTACCTTTTCCGGTGGCATGAAACGCAGGTTGAACATCGCGGTGGCGTTGGTGCATCAGCCCAAGTTGTTGTTGTTGGATGAACCGACCGTTGGAGTCGATCCCCAATCTCGCAATCACATTTTTGATTGGATTCTTCAACTCAAGTCCGAAGGAATCACCATTTTGTATACCACTCACTACATGGAAGAGGCGCAGCGATTATGTGATCGAGTGGCGATCGTGGATCACGGAAAACTGTTGGTAATCGATAACGTTGACAATTTGCTCCGGCGACATGGAGGCAAGAGTATTGTCAGTGGTCAAATTGATAAGTTGCCCACTGACTACGCATTGCCGGGCCAAGTGGACGAAGGCGATTGGCGATTTGAAACTGACACCCCTTTTGAAACCATGGCAAAAATCTCTTCTGAAGGGGTTTCGTTTCGCTCGATCCAGATCAACGGCCCGGATCTGGAATCCGTTTTTCTTTCGTTAACAGGGCGTGGCTTGAGAGATTGAAATGATGAATTGTTTGATACTTTCCTTAAAAGATTTGCGATTGTTGTTTCGCGACCGGATGGCTGCTTTTTTTGTGGTTGGATTCCCGATCATGATGGGGCTGTTTTTTGGCGTCATA
Source organism: Mariniblastus sp. (assembly GCA_041745975.1). GTDB lineage: Bacteria > Planctomycetota > Planctomycetia > Pirellulales > Pirellulaceae > Mariniblastus. Next base: position 703 of record JBGTHU010000136.1, on the reverse strand, counting down.
TTCCAAGGGCCGGGGCCAAGTGGTAGCAGTTCGATCCAAATCGCGGTAGTTGACCTCGATCAGTCCCCTCAATCGCAGCAGTTCATCACTGATTTGCAGTCGAATCAGGGGCTGAAAATCCAAATCGAAGAAATCGAAAACGCTCGTCGACGTGTCCGATTAGGGCAGTTGACCGCCATGATTGTAATCCCCGAATCGTTCGGTCAAACGGTGGGGTTGCTGTGGCAAGAGCAACCAGACATTCAACTGGGTGTTGATCCCTCGCGGATGGCCGAGGGGGCGATGTTGGAGGGAATGATGATGCAGGCGGTAGGGCAACAGATAGGCAGCCGATTTCGACAGCCGGCTCAGTTTATTCCCTCGATACACGAGGCACAATCGACTTTGCTGGCCAACCAAGAATTCGACCCAATTACCAAGACTTTGATTGATTCGTTTTTTGATTCAGCGACATCCATGATCGAATTGGCCGATCGGATCGAGTGGGATGGTGGTGAGAGCATCCAGGGCGATGAAGTGGAAAACGGCGATGATTCGGCCTTTCAGTTGCAACTGGCGAATATCAAACGAGTCGATGTAACGCGGGAAGTTGATCCCAATAGCAATATGGGGCAATTGCAAAAACTGCGATCCAATTGGGATATCAGTTTCCCCCAAGCGATGATGTGGGGAATCATGGGCTGCGTGGCAGGGTTCTCCGTGT
>JBGTHU010000135.1:0-10125 GCA_041745975.1 Mariniblastus sp. | reverse complement strand
TGACAGGGGTACTGACCGGATTCATGGCCCGTGCCGTCGGGGGGGGCGGTAATCTGCTGGCAGGAGCGTTGGCAGGAGTGATTGCCGGTATCGCCATGTTCGCTGCGGAATTAGGGCCTGTATACTGGGAACAAAATCGGGATTTTGGCCCGATCAGTACTGAGGAATTGGCGAGTGCAAAAGCAAAATTGACAATCGATCCCGCAGTTTCCGAACCGGCAGATCCGGCCGACGACGATCGTTCCGCTGCCGCCACAGACAGCGACAAGAGCACTGATCCTATCGACAATGAAGCGGCCGACGCGGATCGAACTGGCCAATCCGATTTGGCGGAACGATCGGAAGAAGGAGACATGAAGCGTAGCATGCTGGAACGCGGGGAACTCCCCGATCAGGCAAAGGCGATTGCCAATCAATCAAGTGGCGATGGCGCCCCAGCATCTTCTCCTTCGCAGGTAGCTCCCAGTGTGGAGCCTGGACTGTTGCAGTATGTTATTTATGGCATCGGCATCTTTTTAGCGTTCTTGATCACTCGAGGATTAGGCTCCGCAAAAAAAGACTGAGATGAGTCTTTGGACAAAACGTTTACTAGCCAGCGTAGCAGTGGCGCTGGTAATTGGATTGTTGGGATGGTTGACCGGACGATACACGGACCTGCGGTGGATTGTTGACAATGAAAACGAGTTGCGCGGGTGGATCCAGCGGCGTCCGATCGAAACCTGGATCATTGGATTTGGTCTCTATACTTCCCTATCGTTGATACCTGGGACGGGTGGTAAATCAGTCGTCTGCGGCTGGCTTTTTGGGTTTTGGCCGTCCGTGTTGATGGTGGATTTAGGATTGACATTGGCTGCTGTCTTTGGTTTTTATGTATCCCGCTGGTTGATCCGCAAGGCAATTCAAGGCCGCTTTCATCGCTTTTTGGAAATCGTAGAAAACGGTTTGAGACGAGATGAGATTTTCTACTTGTTGATGCTGCGATTCGCTTATTTGCCGTTTAGCTTGATCAATTACAGCTTGGGCACCACGCACATCAAGTTGTCTCGATTTATTTGGACGACCAGCTTGGGTATTTTGCCCAGCACGATGCTGTTTGTTTACTTGGGTACTAGGATACCGTCACTTCGCGTGTTGGCGGAGGACGGTTTGTGGTCGCTGATGGATGCACGGCTTATCGCTGTGATTCTTGCGACGATCGTGATTCCGCCGACTTTTCGTTATGGCGGCAAATTGCTGAAAGTGCAAAACGACTCTTTTAGGATTGATTAATCAGCCTGTCGTTCGATTTGATATTGCTGTAATTTTCGGTATAGCGTGGCTCGGCTGACCCCTAACAGCTTGGCCGCTTCGGGAATATTGTTCCCCGCTTGCTGCATCGCTTGCTTGATTAAACGTTGTTCCCAATGATCGATTTTTAGGGAATCGAGTTGTTGATCGTTCCATTGGCCAGCATCCAATTCTCGAATGGTCAAATCGGCAATTTTAATTTCATCGCTGTCGGCCATGATGATTGCGCTGTCAATCACGTTTCGCAACTGTCGTATATTGCCAGGCCAAGCGTATTGGCCCAGGTAGTTTCTGGCCGCTTTGGCCAGCGTCAACTGCGGCCGTCCATGTTGGCGTTTGAAGTGCTGCAAAAATAGATCAATCAAGATTTCAATATCACCCGCTCGATCGCGCAGCGGAGGGATCACCAATTCGTAAACACTGAGGCGATAGTAGAGATCCTCGCGAAACTGTTTTTGTTGGACATGTTCTTGCAAGTCGCGGTTGGTGGCACAGATTACGCGGACATCGACCGAGACTTGTTTTGCAGATCCCAGCGGCAAGAACGGATGCCCTTCGAGCACGCGCAGCAATTTGGCTTGACCTTCCAATGACAACTCGCCGATTTCATCCAAAAACAAAGTACCCATATCGGCTTGCTGAAACCAGCCGACATGATCGCGGTCTGCGCTGGTGAATGCTCCCTTGCGATGACCGAACAATTGCGAATCGATCAGTTCGCGAGGAACCGCGGCACAATTGATTGATAACATAGGCCGGTCGGCACGTGGACTGGCACGATGGATGGCACGTGCGGCCAACTCCTTACCCGACCCACTCTCCCCTCGCAACAAAACTGAGCCTGAGGATCGCGCGACGCGAGCGATTTTGTCTTTTAGTTTCACAATCTGCGGTGACTCTCCAATGATCTCCTCAAAGGCCGCCGATTTTTGCACCAAGCTGTCATGTTCCGCCTTCAAAGAATCAAACCGATCAACGGATTGCAGAGATTTAGCCATCAAATGGGCCACCGCTACCGAAAGCTCTAAAATCTGTGGTGAAAACGTCAGCCTTCGTCGATACAGATGGATGATGCCGATTGTTTTCTGATCACACATCAGCGGGACACAGATGGAACAAGCGATACCTGCGTTAGTATCATACTCAGTTCGAATCGCGTTGTGTTCTTTTAATACTCGATCAGTAAGTTTTTGATCGAGTTTGATCAGATCGGATGACGCTTCGGGAAACAGATACTTATATTTTAACTCTCCCGTGTCGGCCACCCAAAGAAACCCTGCTGAGTCGGCCAAGGATCGCTGAACCAATCGCTGCACACAGATTTTCACCAATTGCTCCCGGTCTCGAAGGGACAGCAATTTCACTGAAGGTTGAAACAGAAAGAAAAAATCTTTTCCCCAGTCATGACCTTTCAGAAATTCCATCGTGGGGGAACCGTCGGCGGAAACGAGACCGCCGGTCGGGTCGATCACCAAAGTTTCTTGTTTACTGATTCGGGGCAGATCACTCTCACCGACATTCGACCGGTCACCCGAAACCATATCGGTGCGTTCTTCATACAGGAACACGGTGCCGCCTATTCGCAACTCGGTCTGGTGCACCAAACGAGCTTCGTCGACGCTTTGACCGTTGACGAAAGTCCCATTGCTGCTATTGTTATCTCGTACCCACCAGCCCTCGCCACAGTAATATAATTCCGCATGGATGCGGGAACACTGAGGATCTTGCAACATAATGCGGCACTCCCAATCTCTTCCCAGTAACATTTTGCAGTCACGGTCGAGCGGAAATTTGGCTCCAGGGGCTGCACCTGATTTTACGATTAAAAAAGAAGACACGTTCAGTTCAAAATTAAATTGCGGTTAGAATCGGATGGATGGGACAGGTAAGTCAAAGGAATGGTAAGCACTAACGATTTAGATCGTTTCAAAAATCGGGGGCTAATTGCGGAAAGCAGCCAGATTATACTTGATAAAGCACAATCAAGGGACGTTTTCGATACAAAAATGATCCCAAAACAACTTTTATTGACTAAAATCGACTTATCGGTATTGCCTCAAAAGCTACTTGACCCTAGCATTTTTTGATACTCGATTACAATCAAATTGATGATGTGATACTCCCGTTTTGATTGACAATGCCGATTTCCATCATTTTTTATAAAAACACTCAATTAGATTGACAGGAAATGCCATGCATTTGATTTTTTCTAATCATTCAAATATGACCTCGCAACTTGACAGCCGATTCCTCCTGAAGGGGATGCTTGCTCTCTGGTTCGTTGCGTCGGTCGGCCTGACTGCCATGGCCGCTGACGATCTGGTGCCTCCTTCACGCAATGAACGGTATGTGGCCAAAGTGGTCTCCAAATTGATGCAAGAGGATCATCTCTTCAGTCGCCCGTTTGACCGAGAAATCTCTCAAAGAGCGTTTGAGCTCTACCTGAAATCACTCGACCCGGCCAAAGTTTACCTCACCAAGTCCGACATTGAAGAATTCAAGCCCCTGAAGGATTCGATGGCGGAGCAACTGAATGATGGGGATTACTCGTTAGCGCTGGGATTGTTCAAACGTTTTATCGAACGCGTTAGCCAACGGACCGAGTTGGCCATGAAATGGATTCAAGCCGAACACGATTTTTCAATCGACGAATACCTGACAACCGACGTCAAAGCGTTGGACTATGCTGCTGATGAAGCGGAGATTGAAGAACGATGGCGGAAACGAATAAAATACAATCTGCTCGTTTTGCAATCGGATAAAGACGATGAAGCGGACGACGACAGCGAGAATCAAAAAAAGAAGAAAAACGATACCCCCCAAGAGATACTCGAACGCCGCTACCAGGCTTACGCTCGACGGATGGGACAATTCAGCACTGAAGATGTAGTCGAATTATTCATCTCCGCTGTTACCAACAGCTATGATCCCCACACCAGCTATATGTCGGTGGGTAGCTTCAAGAACTTCATGATCCAAATGGGACTGCAACTCGAAGGGATCGGAGCAACCCTGCAAGCGACCGACGAAGGATACACAGTGATCCGCAATATCGTGCCCGGAGGTGCAGCTGACACCCAGGGTGAATTGCAAGTGGAAGACAAGATCTTTGCGGTGGCTCAAGGAAACGAAGACGGCAGCGACGCCGACGGTGATTTGCTGGCCAAGAAAGGAACCGATTTCGTGGACGCCATCGGCATGAAATTGGATGAAGTCGTAGGCATGATTCGAGGTAAGGCCGGAACCGTGGTGCGATTGCAAGTCATGTCCGAAAACGCCACGGAGCTAAAAGTTATTCGTATCATCCGCGAAAAAATTAAACTGGAGGATAGCGCCGCGCAAGGTAAAGTCTTCGTCGAAGGCATTAAGCCCGATGGTTCCGATTTCAAAATCGGTGTGGTTGATTTACCTAGCTTCTATGCCGACATGGGTGAATACGGTATGGAACCCCGCAGTTCGACGACTGACGTTAAAAAGATTTTGGAAGACTTCAAAAAACAAAATGTCGATGCGGTGGTGCTTGATTTGCGTCGCAATGGTGGCGGTAGTTTGAGAGAGGCTATCGATTGCACTGGGTTGTTCATCGACCTGGGCACCGTGGTGCAAGTCAAAAATGCTCTCGGACGGATCGAACGATACAACGATGAAGTCCGCGGGATGAGCTGGGATGGTCCACTGGTGGTTTTGGCTAGTAAATTCAGTGCCAGCGCCAGCGAAATCCTGGCCGGTGCGATTCAAGATTATCAACGAGGGATCGTCGTCGGTGACACCACCACCCATGGTAAAGGAACTGTGCAAACGCTGATGAACCTCGATAGTATGCTTTATCGCAACGCCAACCCCAACGACAATCGCTTGGGTGCTCTTAAGATCACGATGCAACAGTTCTATCGACCCAATGGAGAAAGCACGCAGAAACGAGGTGTGCTCTCCGACATTGTATTGCCTTCGATTACCGACAAAATGGATATCTCAGAATCCGATCTTGATTATCCTGTCGAGTTTGACACCGTCCCCGCTGTCACGGTGAAAAAGAATGGCTTGGTTACGGCGGAGTGGGTGAACCAACTGGCGGAACTTTCCAGTCAGCGGATTCATCAAAACTCTGAGTTCAGCGACTTGAAGGAAAAAATCCAATTGTATTTGGATCAAAAAGATGCAAAAAAGGTCTCTTTGAATCAGGAAAAGTTTTTGGCTCGCCGAGCCAAGTTCAATTCGGAAAAACAAGACGAAAAAACGATCGAGGAACAAATCAATCCCTCTCGCGAGATCAAGAAAGATTTCTTCTTGGAGGAAGTATTTCAAATTACAACCGATTACGTAGGAATTCTGCGACAAACAAATCGTCTGACCTCAGTGCGTTAAGTCGCCCGTCTCTCCGAGGCGGGAAACTCCCACCGAGGCGGGGAACACCCTCCAAAATATCCACTCCCTCTGGTTGACGCAAAATTACTCGACCAATGAAGTTCATCAAGTACACGCATCATCAGCTACAGGGTTGTGATTTAAATTCTGATTGCAATTGGGGATTGGTGGAAGGAGATCTCGTTTATCCGATCGATGATCCCTTCATCGTGACTGCCGTCGAGATTCAAGTCAATCCAGCTTCGGTCGCCGCCGCGAAACACGCGCGGCAATCCCGGGCGGAATCAAATCCAACTACCGACCAATCTCGTCCTAACCACCCACTTCGTTTGGAGCAAATTGCACCGCTACCCCCCACCTTCAACAATCCCAAAATAATATGCATCGGAAAAAACTATTCCGATCACGCTCGGGAAATGGGAGGGGAACCACCTACGATTCCAGTGGTTTTTAGCAAATTTTCTTCAGCGCTAACCCCCCACCGCTCGGAAATTTTACTTCCGCCGATCAGCGACCAAGTCGATTTCGAAGCGGAATTGGTCGTAGTAATCGGCAAACGAGGTAAAAATATTGCTCGCCAAAACGCCATGCAGCATGTGTTGGGGTATAGCTGCGGGAATGACATTTCTGCTCGCGATTGGCAAAAGGAAAAACCTGGTGGCCAGTGGCTATTGGGTAAGACCTTCGACACATTCGCACCTTTGGGGCCTTACTTGGTGACAGCTGATGAGGTGGGCGACCCCCATCAATTGGACATCCAAATGAGACTCAACGGACAAACGATGCAATCGGCCAACACCAACCAATTGATCTTCTCGATCGATTATTTGATCTCCCATCTCTCTCAATTTGCCACCCTAATGCCTGGTGACCTGCTCTTTACAGGCACCCCCTCGGGAGTCGGAGCGGCGCGAAAGCCCCCAATATTTTTGGCTGCTGGCGATGTTTTGGAAGTCGATATCCAAAACGTGGGCACGTTGCACAATACCGTGGTCAATCAACTGCGTGCGCCCCATTGAGCATCAATCGCCAATCTTCCATAATAGGTTAATAGTCGACATCGGCAACCACTACGATGTAACATCGGTGGAACAACGGTTTAGTCGCCCAACTTAATCATTCTGAAATCCCTAATTTAAGCTGAACTGGAAAAATTATGCCTTTGGTACCACTGAGACTCGTACTTGATCATGCCGCAGAAAACGGATACGGCGTCGCGGCCTTCAATGTCAACAACATGGAACAAATCCAAGCCATTATGGAAGCGGCCAACGAGACCGAATCACCCGTAATTGTGCAAGCCTCTCGCGGGGCTCGCTCTTATTCGCAAGATGCCTATTTGCGGCACTTGATGTTGGCTGCCACCGAACTCTATCCCCACTTGCCAGTCGTCATGCACCAAGATCACGGAAACAGCGTAGAAACCTGTATGAGTGCGATTGAAAACGGATTTACTTCTGTGATGATGGACGGTTCGTTGATGGAAGACGGCAAAACACCAGCCGACTATGACTACAATGTTCGCGTCACTCGCGAAGTCGTCCAACAAGCCCATGCGAAAGGCGTATCGGTCGAAGGCGAACTGGGGTGCCTGGGATCATTGGAATCGGGCGAGGGTGAGCAAGAGGACGGCCACGGTGCCACCGGCGTATTGAGCCACGATCAATTGCTGACCGATCCCGAAGAAGCCGAACGGTTCGTCGCTGAAACCGGTGTGGATGCCTTGGCCGTGGCCATTGGCACCAGCCACGGAGCTTACAAATTCTCCCGCAAGCCGACCGGTGACGTGCTGGCGATGGATCGCATTGAAGAAATTCATCGCCGCCTGCCCAATTGCCACTTGGTGATGCACGGCAGCAGCAGCGTGCCACAGGATTTGCAAGACATCATCAATAAGTACGGCGGCGAAATTCGACCGACCTATGGCGTGCCTGTTGAAGAAATTCAACGCGGCATCAAACACGGTGTACGGAAAATCAATGTCGATACTGACAACCGATTGGCCATCACCGGTGCGATCCGCAAAGTGTTTGCGGAAGACCCCGCCGCGTTTGATCCCCGCGCTTACCTAAAACCCGCTCGCGATGCCATGAAAAAAGTTTGCGTTGAACGAATGGTACAGTTCGGTCAAGCCGGTTTTGCCTCCAAAATCAAAGTCTGATGACGGCCGAAGTCAAACTCGATCCTCAAAACGCAAACCAGTCAATGGACTCGCTGGCTTGGGTCGATCAACGCGAGCGGTTGTTGCTGGCCCCCTATGCCATGCACAGTAGCGACTCGCGGGGACGAGCCCATCCCCAACCGGAACATCCCTATCGCGGTCCTTATCAACGGGATCGTGATCGGATTCTGCATAGTTCGGCCTATCGCCGCTTGAGTGGCAAGATGCAGGTATTCACCGGTGAAATGGGGGACTACCATCGCACCCGCCTGACTCATACGCAAGAGGTAGCAACGATCGCCCGCACCATCGGACGAGCGTTGGGGCTGAACGAAGATTTGATCGAAGCCCTGGCACTGATGCATGACTTGGGACATCCCCCCTACGGTCATGCCGGTGAAGACGCGCTGAATGAATGCGTGGCAGATATCGGTGGTTTCTCTCACAACCAATTCGGATTGACGATTGTGCAAGAAATCGAAATTCGTTTTCATAACTTTCCCGGATTGAACTTGACCTATGAAGTGTTGGGCGGACAAACCAGTCGAGCCGACAAACAGAACCAGACAACTAAAAATTTGCTGGAAGTCCAATTGGTCGACGCTGCCGACAGTATCACTTACGACGCTCATGATACCGATGATGCCATCAAGTTGGGGCTGGTAACAATCGAGCAAATGTCTCAGTTGGCCATCATCCGAGAGGCAGTGCAGCACGTCAAAGCGAACTACGCCAATCTGAATCAAGAACTAATGCGGAAGGCGTTGGTGCATCGCCTGTTAGAGCAACAAGTCACCGGTTTATTGTCGCACTGTGCTCAGGAACTGAAACGGTATGATTTCCAGTCAGTCGGCGAAGCGCTGGACAGTGATTTTTTAATTGGCCCCGGAGCGGAATTGGCTCAAAAGAAAAAAGAACTAGAAGTCTTTCTCTATTCGTACGTTTATCGACATCCTCAATTGGTCGCCGTGCGGCAACAAGCGCAAGCCCGGCTCAAGGCAATGTATGCAGAGTACTGCCGCAATCCAGATTGGTTCCCCCACAAGTATCGTCCTCGAGCCAAAAAGATAGGTGTCCGCAGGATGGCAGTTGAGTACATCGCCGGCATGACCGATCATTACTGTGAGCAAACCTATCACCGCATGTTTCCCGGAACGGAAGCCGGGTAATTCCTTGGAATCCGGTGAATCCAGCACGGGGTTATCAGGTAGCAAGATCAAATAGGGTAGAGGTTGTCGGGTGTTACTCTTGGGGCAGTGGATGCAGCACGCCCAGAGTACGGTTCAGCGCCGAAACAGATTGGCTGTACTGAGCTCTTAAGTTGATCGCCGCTACTTTGTATTTCAGAATACCACGCCAAATCTCGATCATCTGCACATACTCGGCTTTGCCAACCGAATATTCATCCAACGCGATATTGAGTGTCCGTTCTGCTTTAGGGATGATGTCATCTTCCAATAATTGCCATGTATCGCGGATGCTGTCCAATGTCACGATTTGAGCGAAAACCTCTTCGGCGGCATTGTCCACTAAGGACTGGTAGCGAGAATCGGAAGCGTGCAGGTTCGCCCGCGCCTCGCAAATGGCCGCCTGAATACGACTTCGATAAACGGGCAGATTAAAAGCCAAGCCCAACGTGAATGCATCATCGCCATTGGCGACGGGGCTGAGCCCTTGAGCGCTGGTGGCAATCCAATTGGCCCCGACTGTAAAATCAGGTTTCCGTTCTAGACCGGCCAAATGAATTCTTTTGCGGTCGCGATTGATCATTGCCAGTTGCGATTGCAAATCAGGTCGCATTTCGACCGCGAACTGAATCAAAGATTCAAGGTCGGACTGGTTCGAGTTGGGGTCGTGTAGTTGATCAAGAATTTCGATGCCAGTAGTTAGCGGTTGACGCAGCAATCGGTTCAACCTTGCTAATGAAGATTGTTCCCTTTGCCTGAACGCGGTCATTTGATTTTCTAAATCGGATTGTTCAATTTGAATGTTGATCACATCTGTTTGGGAAATCGATCGCTTGACTTCGTAATTCGTGACGATGATGCTGGCTAATTGTTCTAGAATTTCTTGATTCTGTTTCAAGACTTCGATTGATTGACGAATCATCAACAACTGATAGGAGGCGAATCGAATGTTGTCTGCAATCTCCAGTTCGACTTGTCTTAGATTGGCTTCCGCGGCCAGCAATTCGTCGTGTAAAATCGCCGCTTGAGTCGCGCGCCGTTGCGAATTGACAAATTTTTGGCTGACCCCCAGTGAAAAGACTTGTTCACCAGCAGCCGTTTGAATGGGTGCCGCAAACGTCGTAG
>JBGTHU010000134.1:0-3602 GCA_041745975.1 Mariniblastus sp. | reverse complement strand
TTTTCCTCAGCAGCAGGCCCCCTTGAAGGTTGATCGTTTTGCGGACGTCCACTTTCGGTATGTAACTGGCATGGACTTTTCAGAGGATGGAAGTTGGCTGGTAATTCGCACCTACCTACAAGCGATGTTGTACCATCGTCGAGTCAATGAATCGTGGGAAGAGGCTTTTCAATCGCGGCCCCCTCAGTCGATCAATTTGCCAATTCAGCGGCAGGGGGAAGCGATTGCTTTTACCAAAGATTCCCAGGCACTGATCATCACCAGTGAAAAGGTTGGTCAGCCAATTTGGCAAATCGACTTGCAGAAATTGCAAGCGGCCATGAAGTCCACAATCGAAGGCGACCCACATTCTCGGTGATGAGATTGGTCCCGTTTGAGGCGAGCGGACCGGTGAATCAATCCGGCTTGTTTCTTGAATCGGAAGTCTTGGAATGTTGAACCGATCGTCAAAGTTTGCCATATCGGCTTAGTCATTAAAACGACACCAGCTTGTGACTTTTGGCGAGTTTTTTTCCACAAAAAACAGATAGCATCGTTTTTTCTTTTTGTCTGATCATTATCAATGTTCCGATAATCGTTGAGTCACACGTTCTTAGTAATTTTACTCCCTAGATCTGGAGAGCAGGATATCATGAAGTCCCAATGGTTTTTAACCGGTTTTGTCTTATTATCTGCGATCTGTTCGACTGGCTTTGGTCAAGCGGGATGCAGCACTTGTGGTGATTCAATGCATGGCTTTGGTTATCCTGCCACGTTCCAGGGGGGCGGCCTTCATGCTGGTGGGGTCGCGTCTCGACACCAGGCCCGTAAAGAACGCTGGGAAGCTTGGAAAGACGAGGCGGATCGGGCCGCCTTACGAAACGACGCATGGCCCAAACCGTTTGATTGCTGGGATCGAGTCGCTTACCATCGTCTCTTCGATCCGATGTTTCAGGCAGGCTATGAGTTCCAAAACGTTTTGGGAAATCAACACTTCGATCCCCAAACCAATCAGCTCAATGGGCTGGGGCGAGCCACGTTGTCAAGTATCATGCAGAACATGCCCGCTCATCGGCGCCAGGTCTATATCTCGCAACTCCCTCGACAAGAGATTGTCGCCGCCCGCCTGAGCCATGTCACCGAGGTGGTGGATACATGGTACAGTCAAGCCGGTCAAACGCAAGTCGCCATTTCAAACGCGATTCCTGCCTCCCTACCCGGTTTCAAAGCGTCGGCGATTACGCGAAATATGATCGAAGCAAGTCCAGCACCCGTAATTCCGTTGCAAACTTCGGGCCAGGGATTGTCCGGATCGCAGGCTCAGTAACCCAGAGGTGCTAATGGAGACTTGCTTTGGTTCGCAAAATCCAGTAAAAACGAATGATGGAAAAGAAAGCCAAAAAACGACTGGAAGTGCTCCGACAAAAATCCGAAAAACAGCAGAAACTGATCGCTGCTGCCCAGGCACAACAAGACGAGCCGGGTGAATTGGAAGCGCTCAAAAAACAACTTGTCGCAATTCAAGCTGAAATCGACAAATTAAAAAACAGTTGACCAGATGTTTGGTTTTTTGGTTGTTGACAAACCGCAAGGGATGACCTCCCGAGCCGTGCTGGATTGGGCGATGACATCCTGTCGATCGGTCAAAGCGGGCCACGCGGGAACGCTTGACCCGTTGGCCAACGGGGTGTTGGTGGTTTGCCTGGGTCCCGCCACCCGACTGGTGCCGTTTGTGCAACTACTGCCCAAGACTTATCGAGCGAGTTTCCGCTTGGGCTGGGAAAGTGATACCGAAGATGTGTTAGGGGAAGTCCAGCAAATCGACAAAGCCCCTTTCGTGACGGCAGCCGATATCGAAAGCCTGTTGCCCCAGTTCCTGGGAACAATCGAACAACTTCCACCCCGTTTTTCGGCACTTCGAGTCCAAGGCCAACGCGCCTATGAGTTAGCCAGACTTGGCGTTTCATTCGATCTCCAGCCTCGCCCTGTCACGATCTATAAATTAAAACTGATCGACTACAACTACCCGAACTTTACAATCGAAATGACCTGCGGCAGCGGAACCTATGTTCGATCGCTGGGCCGTGACCTCGGTCAGCGACTTAATTCAGCAGCCATCATGACCCAGTTGGTACGTACCGCGATCGGCGGATTCACTTTACAAAATGCCATGGTCTTTCCCCACAATCGCCAACCTCCAACCGCCGCCGAAATCGAAACTCAAATCATCCCACCGGCTCAAGGATTGTTGGAAGCCGGTGATTGGCAGGCGATTACCCTCAATCAAGCTCAACTGATTGACCTTTCCTTTGGCAGAAAGTTAAATAACCCTCCGCAGTTTGCAGCGGATTCCTCGGCGATTCCTCCCCAATGGTTAGCCATCGATGACCAAAAACATTTGATCGCAATCATGAAAGATGCAGGAGGCGGCGTTCACCGCAGCATCCACAACTTTAGCAATTGGTGGAAACAACCTTAGGCTTACTTTACATCAGGCCCAGAATCCAGCCTGCTAAATGAGCTTGCCGAAGCTGGCTATCGGTCAACCGCGGGGCAAAGAAACGCCTCCGGGGAGTCGCGAATCGGAGGCCAGGGCACCGCTGCAATCAATACCGACGTGGATCTTTGACATCGAGGCCTTAAGGAAAGTCTGTGAAAAAAAATACTAAAAACAGCGTGAGGGTAGTTTTTCAACGATTCGATTGAGATTCGAACCGAAAAACGGCTATTTTTATCATGATTTCTGATTGTCACAAGTTGCGAATATCGTTGTTTTCGATTACTTTAGAGAAAAATTTAACGCTTTTTCTACCTTTTTAGACAAAATTAAAAACAAAACGAAGCAATGACTATTAAAGTTGGAATTATTGGGGCCGGAGGCATGGCCCAGCATCATATCAAAGGTTTCCGCCAGGCCGGGGCTGAGGTCGTACAGATTGCCGATAAATCATTGCGAGCAGCTAGGTCGGCAGCAAAAACCTTTGACGTACCCGATGTGGCTCGGAAAGTCTCCGATCTAATCGCCAATCCGGAAATTGACGCTGTCAGCATTATCGTCCCCAACAAATTTCATGCTCCCCTCTCGATTGACGCCTTGAAGGCTGGTAAACATGTTTACTGCGAGAAACCGCCGGCTATGAACGCCAAGCAGGTGTCGCAAATGATCGCTGCCCAGCAAGCCGCTGGTAAGTTGATGTTGTTCAACTTCAATAATCGGGCTCGTCCCGAGTCCTATGCGATCCGCAGCGAAATCGAACGGGGTACGATTGGAAAAATTAACACCGCTCAAGCCAAATGGATTCGTCGCACTGGGATTCCCGGCTTCGGCGGTTGGTTCACCACCAAGAAACTTGCTGGTGGTGGTCCGTTGATCGACTTGTTACACATGATCGATTTGGCACTCTACTTTATGGATTTCCCACAACCGGAATTCGTCTTGTGTCGAACCTTTAATGACTTCATCGACAACCCCCAATTCAAAGGACCTTGGGGAATTCCCGATAACGCCGACGGAGTGACCGACGTGGAAGCCGCCGCTCATGGCTTTATCGCGTTTGCCGATGGGCCCGGATTGAGCTTTCAAGTTTCTTGGGCCGAAATGGTCCAGCGAGAAGAAGTTTCCG
>JBGTHU010000133.1:0-3946 GCA_041745975.1 Mariniblastus sp. | reverse complement strand
TTGGAATTCTATAATCGACGCCTTAATTGTTGGGTAACCGCTCTCGGCCCGACGCTGCTATCGCTTGAATGACGAAAATTAGCCGCTCGGTGTTGGCCGCTCGGTGTTGGCCGCTCGGTCTCAACCACAATTTTCAGACCAACTAAAACTTTGTTTTGGAAAAGAATACGTAATCGTAATGAAAATACATGAATATCAAGGAAAATTGCTGTTCAAGCAGTTTGGAGTGGCCACACTCGAAAGCCATGTTTGCCGAACGCCAGAAGAAGCCGGGCGAGCTTACAAGGATTTAGGCGGCTCGATTGCCGTCGTCAAGGCTCAAATCCATGCCGGTGGCCGCGGCAAAGGGACTTTTATCGAAAATCCCCAACAACACGGTGTGCAGTTGGTTCGTTCATCCGATGAAGCGGAAGCTGCGGCCAAGGCGATGCTGGGCAATCACTTAGTCACCATTCAAACTGGCCCCGAAGGAAAGAAAGTCAACCAGTTGATCGTGGAAGCCGGTTGCGATATCGCTCGAGAATTGTATCTGGGGATTGTGCTCGATCGAGCCTGTCAGTTGCCGGTTGTGATGTGTTCCCAAGAAGGTGGTGTCGATATCGAAAAGGTGGCCCACGAGACGCCCGAAAAGATTTTCAAAGAACATTTTGATCCGGCCCAGGGGATCGAAAGCTTCCAAGTAAGGAAACTGTGCGAAAAATTGGGTTTGTCCGGCAAAACTGTGCGAGCGGCTGATGCCTTCATCAAGGCGCTTTGCCGTTTGTATGTTGAACTTGATTGCAGCCTAATGGAAATCAATCCGTTGGTGGTCACCGGTGACGGTGGCTTGATCGCTCTCGATGCCAAAATTAATTTTGATTCGAATGCTCTTTTCCGACACCCCAACGTTCAATCAATGCGAGATCTGACCGAGGAAGAGGAATCCGAAGTCCGCGCGGCTAACGCCGGGCTCAGCTACATCAAACTCGATGGCAATATCGGCTGCTTAGTTAACGGAGCCGGGTTGGCCATGAGCACAATGGATATTATTAAGCTACACGGAGGGGAGCCGGCAAATTTCCTCGATGTGGGTGGTGGAGCTAACACCGAACAGGTCACCGAAGCGTTCCAAATCATTCTTTCCGACCCGAATGTTAAAGCGGTATTGGTTAACATCTTTGGCGGGATCATGAAGTGCTCAACCATCGCCGAAGCAGTTGTTACCGCCGCTAAATCGGTCGGTTTCCAAGTTCCCCTGGTTGTGAGATTGGAAGGGACGGAAGTGGAAGCGGGCCGCAAGATTTTAGAGTCGTCTGGCATTAACTTGATCTCGGCTAACGACTTGACCGATGCTGCCGAAAAAGTCGTGGCCACTTTGGCTTGATCGACATCCGCCTCGAACCATCCGAATTCAATAACATTTATCTATAGAGTTTTGTTCCCATGAGTATCTTGATTAATAAAAATACCAAAGTCCTCTGCCAGGGGATTACGGGTAGCGTCGGCCAGTTTCATACGCAAGGCTGCTTGGACTACGGCACCCAAATGGTTGGCGGCGTGACGCCCGGTAAAGGGGGGCAAACCGTTTTAGGTTTGCCGGTCTTCGATACCGTCAGCCAAGCCGTGGCGGAAACAGGTGCCAATGCTACCATGATTTTCGTGCCTCCGGCGTTTGCCGCCGATGCAATTTTAGAAGCGATCGATGCGGGAGTCGAAGTCGTGATTGCGATCACCGAGGGTATCCCCGTGTTGGATATGGTGCGAGTCGCTCAAGCGGCCCGTGAGTCTAACAGTGTTTTGGTGGGGCCGAATTGCCCCGGAGTAATCACGGCTGAAGAGTGCAAGATCGGTATCATGCCGGGCTACATTCACCAAAAAGGAAAAGTCGGTATCATGAGCCGCTCCGGAACCTTGACCTATGAAGCCGTTTGGCAGACCAGTAATTTGAAGTTGGGCCAAACGACTTGTGTCGGTCTTGGCGGAGACCCGATCGTTGGTACTTCGTTTATTGATTGCCTGCGAATGTTCCAGCAAGACGATGAAACCGAAGCGATTTTGATGATCGGTGAAATCGGTGGCTCAGCCGAAGAAGAAGCCGCAGCGTACGCCAAACAACACGTCTCCAAACCGGTCGCCGCTTTCATCGCCGGACGCACCGCTCCTCCCGGGAAACGGATGGGGCATGCCGGAGCGATCATCAGCGGTGGCAAGGGAACCGCCGCCGAAAAGATCGCCGCCTTGGAAGCCGCCGGGATCGAAGTTGCCCAAAGCCCCGCCGATATGGGCCAGGCAATGAAGCGGGCCATCGCCAAACATTAATCGACGCACTTTGACCACAAATCTCCAATCGCCTACCATCGGTCGAACAATTGGGTAAAAATTGAATTAGCAATTTTGATAGCTACGTGTTATGGTAAAACCAATTGACTCCACTGATTTGACTGATTTACTAACGCAATTGGATTGGCTTAATGACCAACAACCGGCGATGGTTGGGTTGGTGGAACGGCTTTGCAACCAAAACTCGGGTACTCACAATTTGGACGGTATTGAGGCCGTGGCCCAGACCCTGATCGAAGCCTACCAGCCTCTATTGGCTCAATTGGATCGGTTGCCCGCCGATGACGTAGAATCACTCGCCGATGACGGTTCGTTGATTCATCAGCGTCTGGGTGATTGCCTATTGTTTTCCAAATATCCCCACGCCGATCGTCAGGTCCTGTTGTGTATTCACCGCGATACGGTTTACGGTCAGGATAGCAGCTTTCAATCCTGTCGCTGGATTAACGACAAAACTCTCAATGGGCCTGGTGTTGCCGATGCCAAGGGCGGATTGGTAGTGATGTTGTACGCGTTGATGATGTTGGAACGAAGCCCACTGGCCGGGCAGATCGGTTGGAAAGTGCTGATCAACGCGGACGAGGAAATCGGCAGTCCCGGAAGCTCGCGAATAATCAACCGATTGGCTCCCCAGTGCCAGTTTGGGATGTTGTTCGAACCGGCACTTCCTGACGGCACATTGATTTCTTGGCGGAAAGGGGTCGGTAATTTTGCCTTTCAAGTCCGCGGCCGATCGGCCCATGCAGGTCGCGATTTTGCCGCAGGTCGAAACGCGATCGTGGCTTTGTCTCATTTGATGACTCAGATCAGCCAGCTAAATACTGATCCGGAAGTGACTTACAACATTGGTCGCATCAGTGGAGGTGGGGCGCTCAATGTCGTTCCCGATTTAGCCATTGGCCGCGTTAACGTGCGGGTGAAAACGACAGCTCAACAGCAAATTGTGTTGGGGCATTTTCGACGTTTGATGGACGAACTAAACCAGCAAGAAGGGCTTTCTGTCTCGCTTCATGGGGACTTCACTTCGCCCCCAAAAATGCTCGACGATTCCGTACAGAGTTTGCAAAACCGAATCGAAACGTGTGCTGCAGTGTTGGGACAGTCGATTCGCTGGCAAGGCTCCGGCGGTGGTAGCGACGGCAACAAATTTGCCGATGCGGGTCTGCCAAATATCGATTCACTGGGGCCAATCGGCGGAAGTATCCACAGCTCGGATGAGTTTCTGGATGTCACCAGTCTGGTACCAAAGGCCAAGTTGGCAGCCTTGGTGTTGCTCAGCTACGCCGCTTTGGATCAGTTGCAGGGCTTGCCACAACCTAAAAAATAAATTGTAAAATTTCCCATCCCACCATCAATCGAGGTAGATTTAACATGGAAGCCGCTCAAGATCTCATATCAAGTCAACTCGCCCAAGACCCTCGCTTACAACAAGCGAAGCAATTGATCTTAGAAGCAATCGCGGATCATCAAAAAAAATTGGACTCGGTTCGCCCCCCTCAATCGGAATTATTAATTCAGTTGCAACAACGGCTGGATCATTTTGGGGAACTGCGGGGAAACAAATTATATTTCCCCTACCTTGGCAGCGGCTTGGGCAATGGACCATTTGTGGAATTGGAAGACGGCA
>JBGTHU010000132.1:0-2810 GCA_041745975.1 Mariniblastus sp. | reverse complement strand
TCCGTCTTAAAAGATAAACGAATCATTGGGTTGCTGCAATCCGCGTCTAACAACACTCAAGCTCCCCTTCTCAAACGCCGATCGCCAACTGCAACCGCAATCGACCCCCACGAGTTTATCTTGTGGGGAAATGAGTTTTATAGCTAGCATCGTTGCGAAAGCCTATCGCTCTCCCCCGCCGCCGAAGGCGGCGGGGGAGAAGAACGAAAATCATTCTCAAACGCATGAATCAGGAACTTATTTCTGGACAGATCTTTAACTGGTTCGGTTTTAAGTCGCGTTTCATCGATTTTTGAGCACCAATGCACCGGTTTTTAGTATCATTTCGCTAGATTCCAGCATCCTACTTGAAATATGTACACTTACATTACCATAATGGGGGAAACGTCGAATTCTTTTCCGCGTGCGTTTGTCGGAATTAATTAATCGATTATAATTTAAAGTAGTTTTAAGGTTCTTTTAGCCATCGGTATTGGCCGTTAGCGGTTTTTTTTGATCCAACTAGATTCAATTTGAAAGGTTCTTGCTATGTCTCGTTTGCATCGTCGTCAGTTTGTAAAATCCACCGCTGCCTTGGGGGCGGGTGCTTGGGTTTTGGGAGGAGTTCCCGCACGAGCGAGTCGTGCTGCAAATGAAGAGATTCGTTTTGCCTGTATCGGTGTGGGTGGCAAGGGATCGAGTGATTCCAGTGATGCAGGACGCGAGGGAAAAGTGGTCGCGATTTGTGATATCGACCGCAATATTTTGGAGGAAAAACGAAAAGAATTTCCTGATGCCAAGGTATATACCGATTTCCGCAAGATGTTGGACGAAATGGAGGATCAAATTGACGCCGTCACCGTCAGCACACCTGACCACACCCATGCGGTGGCAGCCGTTTACGCCATGCGGATGGGTAAACATTGCTTTTGCCAAAAGCCGCTAACTCATTCTATCGAAGAGGCACGTGTGCTGGGTGATTTGGCTCGAGAGACGGGAGTGGTAACCCAAATGGGTAACCAAGGTACCGCCGGAAGCAGCCTCCGCGAATCGGCGGCTTTGATTCGGGCTGGAGTTGTCGGAGCGGTTAAAGAGGTTCACGTTTGGACCAATCGGCCGGTTTGGCCGCAAAGTAATGGGCTGGAAATTCCATCTCAACCCACCCCCGATCACATTGACTGGGCTTCCTGGATCGGGCCGGCCAAGCATCGTCCTTACAGCCCGGAACTACACCCCTTCAAGTGGCGTGGACTCTGGGATTTCGGCACCGGAGCGCTGGGCGACATGGCTTGCCACACTCTCAACATGTCTTACATGGCCTTAGATCTCAAGTTCCCAACTTCCGTTGAAGCAGAATTCGAACCACACGATCGAATGTTTTTCCCTAGTCGATCGAAAATTACGTTTGAGTTTCCTGAAATGAACGGTCGCCCCGCCCTGAAAATGGTTTGGTACGACGGCGGAGAAAAGCCCGCTGACGAACTGTTGGCCGATTTGCCAAAACGTCGCCAAAACGATCGGGAGTTGCACTATACCAGTGGCGCGTTGATCGTTGGAGATAAAGGCAAATTTTATTCTCCTGGTGATTATGGTGAAGTCCCCGCTGCCACCGGATTGATTGTCGATGGAGACTTTGTATCGCAACGCCGAATCACACGACCTCGTGACGGTGATGCAAGCCCGTTCTCGCAGTTCAAGGATATTGAGTACACGCGATCACCCGGTCACTTTACTGAATTCGCCAATGGAATTAAGGGAACAGGTAAGCCTGTCTCAGAGTTCACCGAATATGCAGGCCCCTTAACCGAAACCATCCTGTTGGGTAACTTGGCGTTATGGAACGGCTAAAAGATTGAGTGGGACGCCAAGAACATGGTCGCCGCAGGTGCCGATCAAGAAATCCAACAGATGATCCGCCATGAGTATTTACACGGTTACTCGCTGGAACAATTGGCGGTAAGTCTGTAAACAGCCGCTGCGAACGCTGTGTCGCCTGGCGAGCTTTTAAGATAATGGTTGAGCCCTGATTGACAAACGTGGTCAATGGGGCCCAACCTTTGTTTATCAGTTTTATAAAGGTCTAAGCCATGACTCGTTTTAATTGTTTTTCTCGGACTTCGTTGGGTTTTTCACTTAAAGCTGTCTTGTTTTCACTGTTCACTTCGCTTGCGGGATGGGGGTTGCTGCCCACGGTGCATGCAGATCAAATCGCTCGCAAATCTCAAGATTCCGAAAAGGCAGTTCAAGATTCAGCGGCTGAAAAAGTAGCTTTGAAAACAGAGACTGCCGTTTTTGCTGCTGGCTGTTTCTGGTGCGTCGAGGCTGTTTATCTTCGACTCGATGGAGTTGAATCAGTCGAATCGGGATACACGGGTGGGTCGATTCGCAATCCGAACTATCAAATGGTGATGACGGGCCAAACAGGACATGCGGAGGCGATACGGATTGTCTTCAAACCAGATGTGATCAGCTATCAAGATCTACTGGAAGTATTGTTCGAGGTACATGACCCGACAACCCTGAATCGTCAGGGTAATGATGTGGGAACCCAATATCGCTCAGCCATCTTCTATGTCGACTCAGATCAACGCGACCAAGCTACCGAGTATATCAAACAGATGACCGAACAGAAAAAATTCAAGCGTCCGATTGTTACTCAGGTGGTCGCGGCCAGTGATTTTTATGTCGCCGAAGCCTATCACCAAAATTATTACAAGAAGAACCCCGGAAATCCCTACTGCCAAGCGACGATCCCCTCCAAATTGCGGAAGCTGAAATCCAAATTCAAGGACAAGCTGAAGGAAAATTAATCATTTAGTCAACTGGTTCAA
>JBGTHU010000131.1:0-2201 GCA_041745975.1 Mariniblastus sp. | reverse complement strand
GCCCAACCAAGCCCCAGACTGGGTAAATCGCTGAGTGATGTAGCCGTCGAAGCGGGCCCGAACTTCGTAGCGTTTGATACGATCTCGGATCAGTGCCACGGTGGCTGCTTGGGTTGCCAATCGAGCTTCGGCTTGAGCGATTCGCTCGGGTCGGCTGCCGATAACCGCCAAATCGTAGGCTGCTTTGAGATCATAGTAGATAAACTCAGCGGAGATCAATGAATTGCGAGCTTCATCAAAATCGCCTTGAGAAACGGCGTTGCGAGAGAATAAACTCTTAATCCTTTCAAAGCTGGATTGGGCATACTCCAAATTCGACCCGGCGGCGTCCATTCGCGCTTTGGCTTGCTCCAGTTCCTGAGGAAGGGAGCCATTTTTTAATTCATCCAGTTCGGCATCTCGCAGACTCAGTTCAGCCTCAGCGACCTTTAGTTCCAGTTCGATCGTTTCGGTCAACAGCTTGGCCACGACCTGCCCAGCGGCAACTCGTTCTCCGTCTTCGACCAACAGCTCAATTACCCGACCGTCGACGGCACTGCCAACCACCACGGTTTTTAATGGCGTGATTGAGGCCACATACGTTTGGCCACTGGAAATTGTTTTTTCGACAACTTGGGCCGCCACGACCGGCGAAGGTCGATCTCGCCCTGGAGGTTGAGCCAGGGAAGTCATCGGCTGCCAATTTACCAATAGACAAATCAGAGTTAGAAACGTCAAAAAATAGGATTGTCTTGTCATTGATTGTTCATTTATCGCCATTGTGTCGCCATTAGATCTTCGTCCTCCCGCCGCAACCGAAACGCCGCATCGCGGGCAGAGACTTCGAACGAACAGGATCACCTAAACCGTAAACCGTCGGTTTCTTTCACGTATTCGGATTGCAGTTCGCCGAAGCAAGAACAGAGTGTAACCGTTCACGCATTAAATCCCTCAAGTGGTTCAGCCAGATGATTAGTCGCTTGGAGCTTCGCCCCAGTTGGGATCTTTTTTACCCGCTTAAACGATCCCCAATGCCCTTGGCAGATCGGAACTAAACCAAAGCCTACGCCCATCCGCTGATGGGGCCATCCGCGATTACAATTTATGCTACTATCTTACCAAAAATGATTCACAAACTGAAATAACATGTTAAATTGATATCGACTTTTTGAACAATAATCTCCTAAAGTCAATGCAATTGTGGCAAATCGAACGAATATAAGAGGCCTGTATGGGTGACCAATCCGTAAACTCGCTGACCGGTTCCAATAAAACGGATTTTTTGCGACGACTGGTGGATGACATCGAAGCCCTAGAGTCAATGATTGAAAATGGCGTCATCGAATCGGGCATCACTCGAATTGGGGCCGAACAGGAATTGTGTTTGGTGCGAGACAATCTGCGTCCGGCGATGACGGGGCCAGCCATTTTGAAGGGGTTGAACCAACCCAATTACACCAATGAACTGGCGCAATGGAACTTGGAAATTAACTTAGACCCTGTCGACGTCCAGGCTGGTTGCCTGCGTCGCATGGAACAGCAGTTGACAGACCTGCTAGAACAGGGACGCCAACAGGCTGCGGCCCTAAATAGCCATTTGTTGCTGACCGGGATTTTGCCCACGATTCGCAAAAGTGAATTGGACTTTAAATACATGACACCCAGCCCTCGTTTTGCGGCCGTGAACAATGTGTTGAGAGAGTTACGGGGTGAAGACTTTTTATTATACATCGAGGGCGTTGACGAGGTCTATCTGAAACACGGATCGATATTGTTTGAGGCTTGCAACACCAGTTTCCAAGTCCATTTGCAGATTGAACCAGATGAATTCGCGGATCGTTACAATTGGGCTCAAGTGATCGCCGGCCCCGTGCTGGCAGCCTGCGTCAATTCACCTGTGTTGTTGGGAAAAGAACTTTGGGCGGAAACGCGAATCGCCTTGTTTCGGCAGAGCATCGAAATTCGGCATGCGAGTAATTACATGCGGGATCGTCAACCACGGGTGGCATTTGGATATGATTGGCTCAAATCGTCAGCCGCTGAGATTTTCAAAAATGACGTGTCGTTTTATATGCTGATCATCTCGGCAGATTTCGCTGAAGAAGAAACCTCGATGGCTCAACTTCAACGAGTCAAATAGAAAGACCGGGAACATTGTGATTACGACCAGCACGAGCGGTGCGAAGCGGCTCCACATCGCGCTGGCAAGATCAGAGAACTTG
>JBGTHU010000130.1:0-6750 GCA_041745975.1 Mariniblastus sp. | reverse complement strand
TTTAATGCGGCGTCTTGGAGATACGAGGCGACTTTTTAAGGGATAAATTATCATCTGCCGCTGGACTAACTAATTAAAAATCGAAAGTTTTACAGGAGTTACAAATATGTTGAATCGTAAATTGCGAATGGGAATGGTCGGAGGCGGTCGTGGCGCGTTCATTGGGGCCGTGCATCGGATGGCTGCGGCGCTCGATGGGAAAATTGAATTGGTCGCCGGTGCTTTTTCAGCCGACCCAGAAAAAAGTCAGCTTTCAGGAGCCGACCTGTTTTTGCAAGCGGACCGAGTTTATTCCGACTACCAAGAGATGGCTGCTAAGGAAGCCGCTCTGCCTGCCGACCAACGTATCGACTTTGTCTCGATCGTGGTTCGCAACGATTTGCATTTCGCAGCAGCCAAGGTGTTTCTAGAAGCGGGTATCAATGTGATCTGTGAAAAGCCGCTGGCTTTTTCACTACAGCAGGGGCGTCAGTTGGCAGAACTGGTGAAGTCGTCCGGTAAAGTGTTTGCTCTGACCCACAACTACACCGGTTACCCGATGGTGAAGGAAGCCCGATCGATGGTGGCCGGTGGTGATTTGGGTAAGATTCTCAAAATTGTCGTCGAATACCCGCAAGGCTACGCGGCCAGTGCGTTTCATGACACCAGCGAAGGTTCGATTGCCAATTGGCGAATGGACCCCTCCGTTTCCGGCCTCTCCAATTGCATGGGTGATATCGGGTCTCACGCCGAAAACCTGGCTCGTTATATTACCGGACTGGAAATCGACGAACTGGCAGCAGAATTGACAACCTTCATTCCAGGGCGCCATTTGGATGATGACGGAAATCTGTTGATTCGCTATCGAGGCGGTGCTAAAGGGATTCTGTATGCATCTCAAGTCTCCGTCGGCGAGGAGAACAATTTGATGATTCGCGTCTACGGAACCAATGGTTCACTGGAATGGCATCAAGAGCATCCGAATGAATTGATCGTCAAGCGTCTAGATAAACCACGCTCGATTCATCGCCGAGGGAACAGTTATAATGGGGATCAGTGCAGCCGTTTTACCCGATTGCCGTTCGGTCATCCCGAGGCCTTTATCGAGGCCTTTGCCAATGTCTACTTGGCGGCTGCCGATGCCATCACCGACGAAATCGAAGGTCGCTATGACTCGCAAAAAGACTACGGATTCCCCACCGTGGAAGACGGAGTGAAAGGGATGGCGTTTATCGAAGCGGCCGTCAAGTCCTCACAAAACAACGCGGCTTGGACGAAGCTGGAAGAAAGTTAATCTAACCGTCCACGGGCCGCAAGGGAGATTGAGGCTCCTGCCGAGACGCGACCTACTCAATGTACGGCATCGGCAGCCCTAAATCTTCCCCAACTTTTGTCTGGCGGCAACTATCCGCGAACAGTTACTTGAGGTATTTGGTCTCGCCGCAGAGGATAAGACCCCTTTTTCAAATAGCTTCTAACCCGAACTGGAGGACGGCTCAGGGATAGCCGCTCCAAAACCACCGGATGTCGATCGGAAAAAACTCCCTTTATTTAACGGCAAGGGTGAGATCGACTCCAGCGGTACCGGTTCGGATTTCCAAGTTTCAGCCGATGACAATGAAATCCGTTGCACCGAAATCCCTTCTTTTTTCAGATACTCCAAATAGGAAATCAAATCAGCCGTAGGTGGAGCTTGGATCGTGGGCGACGCGTAAATCACTCGGCCGATTCCGTGAGTTTTCAACAATTCCGCACCGGGCAAAATCGAATCGTCCAAAAAGTACCGATTGTCAAATTCCTTAGGGCGACCGATTCGGGTTCCCAGACGCGTGTTGTCGCAAACCCACACTGGCGGTAAACCGGCCACCAAGTTCCGTCGCGCGATTGCCATCAGCGGCGCATAACGGATCAGTGCGGCCAGCGTCATTTCCGGTTTGGCCAATCCCAGAGCATGCGGCCAATTGTCAAACGTACAAACAGTCTGACAAGCCTGGTGCTCCACCAGCCGCGCAGCCACGGCGACACTGATCCAACCGGGCGCATCCAAGATCAGCCAACTGTCGGCACCGATCCATCGTGGTACTGGGACTCTCTCTAACATCCATCCTTGCATCCCGCCCAGCATCCCATCGTCCCCGAAATCGGTAAACAAATGGTCGGGTGCCGACCCTAAATCGTCCTTGGCAATCCAGTCGATCGAGGCGAACAGTGTGGCACAATGAAAGGCCTGCCAATGGTCGCCGGTGACGGGGGCCCAAGTGTCGAATAATTTTTCTGCATCCAAAAACTCTCGCCATTGGGTGGAGCCAAGCGCGTCTAACACGTCGGTTTGTCCAACGGTTAATTTAGATCGACGAGCCCATAGCAGAGGGATCCGGAAATGGCTGAAGAATTGAAGAAGGCTACGATACATCGATCACTGTGGGAACGTAAGTTGCGGAATGGGTTAAGAATGGCTCTTTGGCAATGCGGCTGTAATAACCAACAAATTGACCATTAATCATAAAGGCTCCAATGCCAGGATATTGTAAACCTTGAGAGAAAGGGATGGGAGTCACATCAAACTTTTGTTGGACAATAAAATCATGGGGACGCTTTAGTGCCTCCGCCAATGACAATTGCCAGTCGGGGTCTGAAGTCAGCGAGCCCATCACGACGTTCTCACCCATCCGTCCAAAGTTTTCTTTTAACACCCATTCACGACGGTCTTCCTTAATGTGGCGGAAGAGATCGGTGCGTTTAATCGCGTCGGGCAAGCGATAGGTCAACGGTGCCACCGAATGGAGGAACTCGAGCTCCTCAGCCGATACCATTCCCTCTTCTTCCCAGGCGGCAAACACTGACTTGCTCTGCGAAATCAATCGCCGGAGAGGATTCAGCATCGGCAATCGTTTCACTGCGTGCAGCCAATGCCGCCGATTATCCAACAAACGGAACCATTCACCGGGGTAAAAGCGAACGAATCCTGCAACGGATTGCCCATCTACTGTGAACTTTCCCCAGCGATGCTTCAGGTGCCGGGGAGAATAGAGAATCGCCGGTTGTTGGCGCTGCTGCAAGATCGTTTGCAGGATCAGCATGTGTTGCAGGTCTTCCGAATATCCGGTGGCGTAAATCAAGGCGATGGTACCCGTTGCCGGTATCGATTCCAAAAAAGCTTCGGCGAAACGGTCGACGAATTGGTATCCCGAGTGAAACTCCGGCAGCAACTGCGGGGCCGAAATGATTTCGTTAAATCCACCGGGCACATCCTCGTTGAACTCGGAAACCGCCCACCCACCCGAGGGAGTCGGAAAAAAATCGTAACGCGCCAACTGCAGCGGCGATTCCGCTTCAGCCTGGATCAACTCAATCAGTTCGTCGGATATTCCCAACGCTTTGAGTTTTTCTGATGACTGGACAAGCCGATTTTCGACCTTTCGAAGGATCGCCGCCAACCGTTCAGCTAAGGCAACAATCGTCTGATGTTCCTTGGTCGACAACACAATGCTTTCGGGAACCATTTTCAGTTCTCCGCAAGCGAAGGTATCCCATTTGTGAAACTTGAATCGCATGGTGCGCAAGTATTCCTGAAATTGTGGTGGCTCGATTTTCCAGGGGATACTTCGCATCGGAATCACTGACAAAAAACGTTGTCGTTGACAAGGTCAACTTGAGGGACACTCGTGGGTAGATTCAAGTTTCATCTGCCGCCGGCCTTGAGCATTAATTGACCGGCCCAAAAAATCAGGGCAATTCCCATGTAAACGAATGACTCCCAACGGCGGCTCTCCAACCAACCCTGAGTCTTCGTTTCCACGGTGGTTAAAATGACGGGGACACTGATCCGGAAAATTTCATGCACGATCATCATCAGAGTGATCGTTCCCATCCCCAACAATCCTTTCAGCCAGCCTTCAAAACTACCGGCCACACCATCGGTCAGCACCACGGCCACTCCGATCAAGAAACCAGCTGCAGCACGGGCTTCGCTGAGACTTCGATCTTGCACCAAGCGAATCCGCAGCGAGTTCGGTTCACTGCGAATGTAGATGACTGACATCAAAATCATCAGCAACCAACCCATCAAAAAAAATCCCAGTGGAATCCACCATCCGCCTTCGCCATCCCCCTCCGCGTCGGCCTCTCCCCACAGGCTTCCCCCGTAGATCATTCCCGTACTCAAGACAAAAGCCCCCAACACCAACGCTACCGCTAAATTTTTTCGTTGAAAAACATCGACTGAAATCCGCAATCCGTAAATCGCTGGTACCCAAAAACCTGGACCAACGACGATGGCCAATCCAATCAACAAATAAAACAGGATATAGATTCCCTGCACGCTGGGATCGGCATAGTAGCGGAGCACGAATGCCATCCAGGCCAGTGAAACGAACACCACCAGAATCGGCACGCCCGCAGCGGCATTCCCCTTGATGTACAACCGGTGCACCAGCCAGCCCAGAGTAAACGGTGCAACAAAAAGCGCAGCGGCCAACGCCATCAAAAAAATTGCGACCTCGTCCCCTTCCATTGCTTATTCCTTTGAGCCGTTCGTTGTAAAAAATATCTACGCGGGTGGCGTATGTATCACTAAGATAGAGGATCGAGCGGTTCAAGAAAAGAAGACCTCAGGAACGTCAGAGCCCTTTTTATTGGGACGGACAATCAAGAAGGGGCGATGATCTGTGTCAGCAACCGTTCACTGGATGCTCGCTGAAAAAAGGGCCCTCTACGGCGAGACAAATACCTCGATAAACCGCTCGCTTCCAAAGGGTCAGACCCCTTTTTCAGCAAGACCCGTTTTACACGACAATAGCCACTTGAGAGTCGGTCACGGTTCCCCTTGAACCCAACAGTGACCAACCCTCAAGCGGCTTAATGCTGCCAATTAAAGAGATTTAGCATGCCGCAAACCGGCATGAATCGATACCACAAGTCACCAAGTGAATGGCTAACGTTGGATTGCCTGAGCCCCACAATGGTAAAACCCTGATAGTAGGGCCTGGCCTTGGAAAGGTGAGCACCGTAGAGGAACAAAACCTTTTTAGGTACCCGCTTCCGAGAATCGGATCGATTACCGTCGAGTCATCTCTTCGGCGCGAGCAGCTTGCAGAGCGGCGGCCTCACGATGCAGTTTGTGTTGTGGGCCTTTGGCAAAATACTGGATGTCATCTTTCAAGAAGTAGGCACTGGGCAAGGTTTGCCCCGCATAATTCGATTGGCATCCGGAGGCCGCGATTAAACCTAAAGCGGCCCAGCCTACCAGCATCGATTTCACAGCAATTGATTTGATTCGGGAATTCATTGTTTGCGAAACTCCATTTTCTATTCCGCAGTTCTTCGGTCACAGCAGCTAACGCCGTCAACAACGTTACCAAGTTTATCGACTGCACCCGTATCAGACTTTGACTCAAATCTGGAAAATTCGCGCCAACCGGCATTTTTTAACAATCGACGCAGACCGCGCTACCTATCTCTCCAAAAGCGGCAGGATAGGTAATTGCGCGTGATGACAGTTGCCCGCTCCAAGCCGTTCAGGATCTAGCAAAGGGGCTAGCATAGAGGCTAAACAAGGAGTCCCAGCAAAATCAAACGGAGACTTGAAACAATTTGGAAGGTTTCCTCTGCACCTGACCCGGCCGGTCAAGCCTTCAGTGCGGGTGGAGCCAAAGGATCGTTCTATAACCAAAACGGGCAATTGAATTACACCGGTGTTGGTCGGGGGTCTCGAGCGGGTAGTAAGGGGATGGGACGAGGTAAGTTGTTTGGTCCTGGGATGATTGCCGTTTCAATCATTGCCATTTCAGTTCGCGACAACCCACCCTAGGCATCAGCAAGTCGCTAAATCGGATTTGGGTGGATGGCCACGCCGCAACGATTTATGTTAAACTATGACGATTCGGAAGGGAGGTCGAGGCTGGGCTGACGGTCTATCTGGTGAGCCATAAACTTGCCAAACCCTGCGATTGATCCTTCCGTCAAGTTACTGAGTTGGGAATCTAAGGTGTTTAAGGTGTTTCAAAATCGGACTCTCGAATTCTCATCAAGGGGCTTCATTCAACATTCGATGGCTGATGTATCATGGACGAAATAACCACATCCCCCTCAACAGGATCGATCACCTCAACAGGATCGATCACCTCAACATCCTCGACCTCAAGGCGTTGGTTGAGATGGTTGCTTCGAATGATCATGTTGGTTGTGGTATTGATATTAGGTCTGGGCGGTTGGGGCTACTATCAGCTCCGATTAAGCTTACCGCTGTTAGAGGGAGAGACGGTGCTGGCCGGGTTGAATGCTCCGGTCGTCGTGGAACGAGACCAACAGGGAGTCCCCACCATTTCTGCGAGCCATCAAATCGATTCGATGATGGCACTCGGTTTTCTGCATGGCCAGGAACGTTTCTTTCAAATGGATCTCAGTCGCCGCGTACCGGCAGGCCGGTTGAGTGAATTGGTTGGTAAGCGGGCGTTTGAGGTCGACAAAAAGCACCGTATCCACCGATTTCAGGCGTTGGTCGCAACGACCTACGCCAGTCTGCCCAAAAATCAGCAAGAAATTCTGCAAGCTTATGCCCGGGGAGTGAACCAAGGATTGGAACAATTGCATCAGCGGCCCTTCGAATATTTGCTGCTACAGCAACAGCCAGCTCCCTGGCAACCTGCTGATTCCCTGCTGGTGATGATGGCGATGCTGTGCGACTTACAAGATTTTGATGGCCGACGGGAACTAGCCTATCATCGCCTTCACGAACAAGTTGGCCCCGAGTTGTTTCATTTCTTGATTCGC
>JBGTHU010000129.1:0-1639 GCA_041745975.1 Mariniblastus sp. | reverse complement strand
CGGTTCGGTGCCAATACATCAGCAACGGCCAATCCGGCTTTCGCATCGACATGAATCAACAGGGGTTGAACCTCACACCAAGGAACCTTGTCGGCTTGGGCCAGTCGTTGCCAATGTTGGCCAATCCATTTCAAAGTGGATCGCTGTTGATTGGTTAGACGCCAAACGGTTTGCAACTCGCCTAAATTCGCCGGAGTCATCTCGATGCGATCCCAAATCGACTTGAGCATCAAATAAGCGGCTGGTTCAAAATGTTCACTTTTCAGCTGTTTCAAATGGTTCACTCGTGTTACTTGCCAATCACCATGCCACTCACTGGCTTCAAACCAGCCTGACGGGAGCAAGAATTCGATGAGCCCCGAATCGGCCAACAACTGGCAACCCTTGGACCGGTTGACATGACAGAGCAAGCGAATTAGTTCCGCGCCAATTCGTTCGGCACTGATCGAGCGTATCTGGGGTGCCAGCAAAATCAGAGCCTTTTCGGTTTCGTTTTCGATTTGAAAATCAAAAATGGACGCGAATCGAATCGCCCGCAGCATACGCAGTTTGTCCTCCTCAAAACGATCCTCTGGATTGCCAATGGCTCGAACGATGCCTTGCCGCAAATCGGATTGACCATCGACATAGTCAATCACTTGCTGAGTCAACGGATCAAAAAAGATGCCGTTGATAGTGAAATCGCGACGGAGAGCAT
The DNA here is from genome assembly GCA_041745975.1 of Mariniblastus sp. Taxonomy (GTDB): domain Bacteria; phylum Planctomycetota; class Planctomycetia; order Pirellulales; family Pirellulaceae; genus Mariniblastus. The sequence goes on along the minus strand of JBGTHU010000129.1, from coordinate 942 downwards.
CTTCACGTGCATCGGAAAAACGAACCGAATTGGGATGGCGACCATCGGTATAGTCTCCGTCACAGCGAAAGGTGGCAACCTCAATCGCACCGGCGGATTTGGGACCCAACACCGTAATGACGCCGAATGACGCTCCGATCGGTAGCGTTTTACGGTATCCAAAAAGCTCTCGGACCTGGTCGGGTTTGGCGCTGGTAGCGACATCGAAGTCCTTAGGGTTACGTCCCATCAACTGATCGCGAACGCAGCCACCGGCCCACAGGGCTGAGTGTCCCGCTTGCTGGAGTTGCCTAACGACTTCGATCGCAAATTCACGGGGTGTCATGGATAATTGGAGCTGGAACAACTTGACGGTTGAGGATAATTACCAGAAATTTACGACTTATGACGGAGCTGAGCTCCAAACCTGGAGATTCAGCAACGACTATCAACGATTAAGGTCACGGGGCCATCATTGATTAAGCTGACTTGCATATCCGTTCGAAACACTCCTGTTTCCACGTCGAGTCCGGCGTCTCGCGCCCCGGCAACGAATGCTTGATAGAGCCGATCTGCCTCGCCCGGTTCAGCCGCCTGGGAGAATCCGGGCCGATTGCCACGTCTCAAATCGCCCAGCAAGGTAAATTGGCTGACCACCAACAATTTACCGCCAATCTGACCAACCGCCAGATTCATTTTTCCACTGGCGTCAGGAAAAATCCGCAACTGCACTGTCTTTTTGAGTACATACTCGAGATCTTTTTGTGTATCTCCCGCCTCTACTCCCAACAGCACCAGCAGACCGTGACCAATCTTTCCGACGACGGTTCCGTCCACTTCGACGGAAGCTTGTTGGACTCGTTGTATCACCGCTTTCATGGTTGCTAAAATTCCCAAAAACTAAAGTGATAAAACAGCAACCGCTTCTCAAAAAACATGAGCTACCGAAACCAGCATCGCCGC
>JBGTHU010000128.1:0-3749 GCA_041745975.1 Mariniblastus sp. | reverse complement strand
GGACGCGCACCTCGGGCTGGTGAAGCTGGTGGAATCTATCATGCGCTTAATCGCGGTAATGCGAAGCAACCGATTTTCTTCAAAGACGCAGACTACGAAGCTTTCGAACGAATCATTGTAGAAGGTCTGGAAAAGTTTCCGATTGATTTGCTGGCCTACCAATGGATGAACAATCACCGGCACATGGTTCTCTCGCCGCATGAGGACGGTGGGATGGGAGCGTTTCTGAGGTGGATTACGCTGACTCACACCCAGCGATTTCATGCGCATCATGGGACGGCTGGTTTTGGCCACGTCTATCAAGGACGATTTAAGAGTTTTCCCGTCGAAAACGATGCCCATTTTCATGTGGTCTGCCGCTATGTCGAACGCAATGCCTTGACGGCGAATTTGGTCCAGCGAGCCGAGGCTTATCGTTGGGGCAGTCTCTGGAATTGGCTCAATGGTGGTTCCTCGATCCAATTGGCGGCTTGGCCGGTTCGTCGTTTGCCGAAATGGGTTGACCGGGTCAATGAGGCACTGACGGAAAAAGAACGAACAGCATTAACACGTAGCGTAACTCGAGGCGTACCGTTTGGTAGCGAGCAATGGATTGCAGAGGCGGTCAAGCGTTGCGGGTTGGAATCAACCATCCGCCCCCAAGGCCGTCCCAAGAAGATTGCCTAAACCGCCAAAACGGTACTTGACACCTTTTTATCCCCTATCCCCTGTAAATATGTGATTATTGAGAAAGAGAACGGTACCAACACATTGAGAAAGAGTACGGTACCAACCCCTTTTTTCTTCAAACGAAAGCGAGGTAACACGACACATCACAGCGCCTGAAATCCAAAAACCAAGTCTGACCCCAGAGAAGCTGCCGGAGTAATGTCTTAATTGGGGCAGGTTATTATTGGTCTGGATTTTTGATAAGCGATCTGAGTCTATCTGCCAGAGGTTCAGGAAATTTGTCAATCCAGCTAGTATCTATCAGGCCGACATCAATCATGTCAAGAAGATGCACTCGATCCTTTAGACGAAAAGAATTTAGTTTCATTCGTACCAATCGCTCCAGTGGTAGTGTACGAATACCATCTCCGTACTCACTGGGCTCAACGTCAGGGTTTGGTTCATAGTCATTTTCCTTGACCATCCGATTCGCGATTACTACGTGGATAGCATGTCGAACCGAGTCATCCTTTCCTTCAAGAAACATGTCCAACCCTGCAGCTTTTCGATAGTGGTAGCCATTCTCAGACATCACTTGCTTGACTTGCTCAAGATTCTCGGACCGAATCAGTACATCCACATCATTGGTTGCGCGTACGGCAGCCGGATCAACTTGAGCAACCCAAATGCGAACGGCATTTCCGCCCACAATCGCAAAGGGGATCGCCGCGGCCTCCAATATCGCTACCGTTTTTCGTAGTCGAAGCTCAACCCGATCCATTGACTCGCCAATTCGTTTCCATAGTTCGTCCCCTACGATCGTAAGTTGTAAACCCATTCAATATCCCTTTCGACATATTTTTAGAGTGTATCACAAGACAACCATTTCGCCACCATTCTGCCCTCAGTCTCTATTTTTTAGTGCGATTAAGTACATATCGCCCCTTGGCTAGAGGGAAGCAATGAGTTAGTTCCCAATCCCCGCAGTCGCTATTGCGATTCCGACTTCCCTAGCGACGATAAACCCGTAAAGCTCAAGAGTTGCGGGTTGGAATCAGCCATCCGCCCCCAAGGCCGCCTCAAGAAGTTTCCTAAACTGCCAAAACGGTACTTGACACCTTTTTATCCCCTGACACCTTTTTATCCCCTAAATTCGAAATGTCAATTTACTCCCAGCCCGAATAGTTAAAACTAATAGGTTTGTCCAGAATGCCTCGATCTTTTTAGACACGAAGCTTGGCGACTATCACGATAAGCATCAACATGAAACACAAAACAGTCCAATACAACTTTATCGGTGCCTTGATTTTAAGCATCATCGTAATGCCGCTTTCCGGTCTGCTGATCACCAAGCCACTTCGCGCGCAGTCAGCATCCAACGCGGCCGCTCGACCCGTGGGCTTCGACCCGCGCCATATCACCACCGGGCTCAACATTCCCAGCGAAGGCTATGCCGATCAGCCCTACATCGTGAAGACCGATGATGGGGCTTGGTTGTGTGCGATCACCACCGGAGCCGGTCACGAGGGGGCGGGAGGACAGCATGTCGTTTCCATGCGCAGCATCGACCGGGGCCAATCTTGGGAAAGCCTCGTCGATATCGAACCGGCCGACGGCCCTGAAGCCAGTTACGTCGTGCTTCTAAAGACTCCCTACGGCCGCATCTACGCGCTTTACAATCACAACACCGATAACGTTCGCGAGGTCAAACGTGAAGATCAAGGTGTGTTCCCGCGAGTCGATTCGCTGGGATATTATGTCTTTAAATATAGTGACGATCTTCTGCGTCTACCGTACGATCGATGGCTGGCCAACCGTCGCCTACAGCAGCGACGGCGGACACCAATGGACTGCGCCAGCTTATATGACTTACCAGCCAGTCGGTCAGCAGCGAGTCAAAAATCCACGAGCCGCGAACTTCGCCTGGAACTGTTCGAACGGAATGTTTCTGTACTGGTTCCACAATCATGGCGGACGGTTTATCGGCGAGATGGGAGCCCTTCAAAAGAGTGGCCGCAGTCCTTTCGATGACCGTAACCCAGCCTGGCTGATGGCTGGTCGCGAAGTGGATACTCCGCAAGGGAAATGGATCGAATGGTCGCAGCCCGAGATCTTGCTGTACGACGACGATCCCTACATCCGCATGAGTTATCCTGATCTGGTGGAAGAGGACGGTCAATTCTTTGTGACCGAGACTCAGAAAAATATCGCACGACTCCATGAGATACCCACGCCGCTGGTTCAGGGCTTGTTCAATCAATGGGACAATCGGAGCGTTGCCAAATCGGGTTTAATTCTCGAAGCCAAAGGGGGTCAAGCCGATGTCAAAATGCCTTCCTTGCCGGCGCTGCATTTGAGAGACAACCAGCGAGCGGACTACGGAGGTCGAGACACGCGTGCTGGCTTTAGTATCGATTTGTGGCTGCAACTGGATACACGAGCCGCTGGGCAAAGCCTAATAGACAGTCGCGACGAAACGGGTGCTGGGATTTTGGTTTCCACAACTGAATCAGGCACCGTTGCCATCTCGATGAACGACGGACGGCAACAAATGGTTTGGGAAAGCGATTCCGGAGTCCTTCAGGCAGGCCAACCCCAGCATGTTGTCATTACCGTAGATGGTGGCCCCAAGATCATCACCTTTGTGGTTAACGGCGTTCTGTGTGATGGCGGCGACCAAAGGCAATTTGGCTGGGGCCGCTATAGTCCCACGCTGCGCACGCCGGTCGGTGCTGAAACAGTGCAACTGGGCAAACCCGTTCAGTCCTTACGACTTTACAATCGCGCACTTCGCACCAGTGAGGCCGTTGGCAATTACAAGGCGGAGGAAGAAAAAAGGTGTCAAGTACCGTTTTGGTGGTAAAGTACCTTTTTGGTGGTATGGGTAGTTTCGTGGTTGATTGGTTGGCTTGGTTGTGGTCTGATTCAAGAAATTGAACATACGAATGGAGGTAACCATGGGACGCGCACCTCGGGCTGGTGAAGCTGGTGGAATCTATCATGCGCTTAATCGCGGTAATGCGAAGCAACCGATTTTCTTCAAAGACGCAGACTACGAAGCTTTCGAACGAATCATTGTAGAAGGTCTGGAAAAGTTTCCG
>JBGTHU010000127.1:0-1642 GCA_041745975.1 Mariniblastus sp. | reverse complement strand
CCATGGCCGCTTTAAAACGATTGGGTTACGAATCTCAGATCATCAATCAATCGATTCCCGGCAAGGTGGATGACGTGCTGGGACTTTCTACAGGAACCGCGAGCTTTAATTGGTTAAGCCGGGGTAGTCGAATTGTCCCCGGTGCCATTTGCGAAAATTTGACTAGCTTTGGGGGCATCGTCAGCCATAACAGTCAAACCAAGTTGTTCGAATTTATCTCGCACAAGGCGGCCGGTTCCAGCGGCACCGTGGTTGAACCTTACGCGGTGGCATTCAAATTTCCCCAAGCAATGATTCACGCACACTATGTTCGAGGGTGCTCATTGGCAGAAGCCTACTACCAAGCGGTGCAAAATCCATTTCAGTTGCTGATCGTCGGAGATGCATTGTGCCAACCCTGGGCCAAACCACCCGAGTTTCAAGTGTCAAAATTCGAGGACGGCATTAAGCAAAAAGGAACCATCACAATCGAATTGGAGTGGAATCAAGACGCTCCACCTGCGGCAGGATTTGAATTGTACATCGCCGGACGGTTGACCGCGCGGAGCACTGTTCGAGACAACTTAGCGATCGATACGACCGGACTGGCCGACGGTTATCACGAGTTGCGAGTGGTAGCGATTGGGGCTGATTCAATTCAGAGCAATAGCCGACAGATCATTCCTGTTGTGATCGAAAACCACGGACGACAAGCCCATCTGCAACCGGCAAGAAATGAATATCTGGAGACGGATTTGGTTAAGTTGACTGCATCGAGTAACTTTGGTGATGCGATCGAATTGATTCACAATGGTCGAGCGATCGCAAAAGAGAGACCCCAGAAAGATCAGGAGGAAACGATTGGGGGGGAAGTCGAATTTTCAATCCCGGCAAGATTGCTGGGACGCGGCCCGGTTCGATTAACGGCTCTGGCGATCGATGAGGCCAGCGGTGAGGTGGCCTCCAGCACACCTGTCAATTTAGTGATTGACGGCTTGGTACTGGAAGGTCGTCGGTTTACAACGGATGTGAAAAGTCCTGAAGATGCCCCGCGCTAAGGCAAGCAAGAAAAAAAAGGTGAGGGAAAAAAGGTGTCGCGTACGAATGGCGTTGTCCACGGTATTTTAGTGTTTTTTGGAATTGAAATCGGCGACACCGCGTAGCACTGAGAAACGCGATCCGTCGCGTTTTTGAATTTCATTTTTTTTCACGCTAACGGTCATCTTATCTTTGGCGTGACCCAACTGATCGATAGAATAAATCGCGGGCGTGATCCTTCCTGGTGTTGTTTTCTAATTCGACCAGGAAGGGTTCATGTCCATTCTATCAATACGCTCGTTTCTTGGCTTTAGCATTTTTCAGCGATCAATGATCCAAAATGACCAGCTTCCACTCTTTGAAGTCCTCGGGGAAAAAAAGGTGTCAAGTACCGTTTTGGTGGTATGGGCAGTTTCGTGGTTGATTGGCTGATACAGTTGTAATCTAGTCCAATAAATTGAACGCACGAATGGAGGTAACCATAGGACGCGCACCTCGGGCTGGTGAAGCTGGTGGAATCTATCATGCGCTTAATCGCGGTAATGCGAAGCAACCGATTTTCTTCAAAGACGCAGACTACGAAGCTTTCGAACGAATCATTGTAGAAGGTCTGGAAAAGTTTCCG
>JBGTHU010000126.1:0-5878 GCA_041745975.1 Mariniblastus sp. | reverse complement strand
CTGAAAAGGACTCTTGTTCTCCGGTCGTCATGTTGACTCGGTCAACCTCCAGCCAAACCGGAAAATCAATCATCACCAGCACGCGTTCAGCCGAGGCCTGACTTTCGTTTCTGACAACCACTTGGTACTCACTCGGTTGATTGACTCCAATTCTCTGAGGTCCGAACGACTCGACAGAAATTGCTGGAGCAGCCAACTTGACTCCACTGGTTGATATTTGCCGATTGTTCGCACTACGAACGTCCGCAGTAACGATTTGGTCATCCGACTTTTCTTCAACGACTTCCATGGTAGCCGGACGAACCATCTGTTCTGGGGTAGAATCGAAAGTAATTTCGTCGGAAGAATCCTGCTTGCCCTGTAAGAAATCACTAAAGGATTCCCCAGCATCCGATGGATTGGAGCTGGTTGTCGCAGTTTGATCCCGTGATAATGATCGTAGACTTTCTCCCATTCCGTCGGGGACCGTCGATGAAAACGTCTCGGGAGCGAATTCGCTGAATTGACGCTCTGCATCTTGATTTGTAGGAAGTTGCGGACTACCCAAGGAATTTCGCTCAGCTATTTTGGATTTGATCTCTTCAATTTCTTGACGAATTCGAGCCGCGTTGTCAATCTCATCGGGTGAGACTCGGATTCCCTGCTCGGATGTGCGTAATTGGTTCATTTGAGCGACAAAATCGGCCGGCGATCCACTGTCGTCTCGTTTCAACAAACCACGATTAATTTCCTCAGCTGCAGTCGTTTGGCGTTGCAAAATATCGGGCACCGATAAATCTTGCGGACCCGAAAAGTCGGTGACGTGCGATGTTTGGCGAATCGTCCCCTGATGCGATTTTCCATAACCGTTTTGTATTGGGTTCGAGGTAACTGGATTTGCTGGTAGTTTGTGATTTGCCGATCCATCGGAGAACCGGACTGCCACCGATGGTTGCATTCCGCGTGCATCGGAGGGTGGAATATGTACCGAGGGCGGGGTGGCTTGCTGGTTGTTATTCCGATTTCGCAAGCCGTTCCAAGTCCGTTGAGAGCTTGAATCCTGTCTGATGGTCGGTTCATACCGACTTGAGGGAAGCTGTTGAGCGGATATCAGATCGCTGGTGTTCAATAGCAATAAAAAAAGACCAACGCCTATCAGTCGAGCGACAAACGACAAACGTAGCGGGGGGGAAGCTAGCATTTTTTCCTACCTTGATTTTTAAATGACGGACTCTGAGATCGTTATCGACCCGTCAGGTTGGGTAGGTTTAATAAAATTTGCTGATTATGCCGATAGGGAAATCTGAACACGCTAGCTTCCGGTGCCGATGTCAACCACTACTTCCGTCTTCATAATCAGATCATGAAGGGCTCGTCGCCTCGAATCGAATGCCATGAACGCTGCATCAATCAACAGAAAAAAAGCACAACAGAGGAGCAAGACACTAATAAAAGTCTCGACCCATGGGATGGACGCGTCGGCAAACAGCAAGATTCCCACACCGCAAATAGGAAACTGCATGCGAAAAAAACATCGCAACAACATTCTCCACGGCTTGGGATGCAATCCATACTGGTTGACGACCCGTATATGCATCAGGCTTCGTCCCAACGACTGCCGCCAGACATAGATTCCCACTGCATAGACGCAGATTGGAATCAAGTCGCTAAATCGCAAAAAATTGGCGATTGAGCCTCCCCACTGGTACAATTCAAACACGACTTGCAAAATCCCGGCCAACAATAGGACGCTAATCCAATCAATACCGGCAGCCACGATTCGGGGAAATTGCCGAGCCAAGACTTGGGAATGCGGTGTGACGTCGCTCAAGTCAGCTTGCAGCGATTCATAGTCCGAATACCGATCTTCGGGGTTGGCAGCCAGCATTTTTGCCAGCATTTTTTTCCAAACTTCCGGATAGCGGTCAGGCCAAGGATGAGGAAACTCTAAGCTGCTGGACTTGTGAATTTCTGACCAATCCGTTATCGCCTTTCCGGTCAAGTCGACGGGCATTTTACCGAAAGACATTTCGTAAAGGGTAACGCCCAGCGCGTAGACATCGGATTGCAAGGAGGGTTTTTGGCCTTGCAACAATTCAGGAGCGATGTAATTGGGAGTACCTCCAATTGTACCTTCGGTGTCAGTTTCGATACTGCGAGCCATTCCAAAATCAGAGAGTTTGGCCGTTCCGTCTTTTTCCAACAGGATGTTCGAGGGCTTGATGTCACCGTGAATCAATCCCAGTTCATAACTGTGTTTTAGGGCATCGGTGATTTGATTAGCAATGCTAGTGATTTCTGCAAAAGGCATCTCACCTTGAGCAACACGATCATTTAGCGGTTCACCGCTGACCAACTCCATCGCCAAAAACGGATTTCCTTCCTGTTTACCCACAAAATAAATCGTGACGATATTGGGATGAGTCAACCGAGCCTGAGTAACGGCTTCTTGCAAGAGTTTATCGACTTGGAGATCGCCCGCATCTTGCGACGCTGAATGAGGGGTCGTGTCTTTTCCTTTCAACGTATCACGGCGCAAAACCTTAACCGCCACATAGCGTTGGAGGGACGTGTCGAGCGCCCGATAGACCTGGGCCATCCCTCCGCGGCCCAACGGCGACTTTAACTCGAAGTGACCATATGATTTTCCCAGCAGAGATTCCGGTTGCTCAAAAATCGGGGACTCTGGTTCTTTGCGAGTCACATCCCCATGCAGTGTTTGGGTCGGTTGGTTGTCTAAAAAGGTTGACAGGGGACTCTTTCCAACTGCTCCATTGGCCGCTGGCTGCGGGTTGAAAATTTCGAAGCTGCCATCGGTAATCACCGAAATTGACATCTCATGAGCCAATATCTTGGGCGTGATCTCTCGCCCACAACGGTGGCAAGTCCCACCCAACTCAGGAACCAATTGCAAATCGGTACCGCACGTACAGCGATACAATAGGTTGGCTGAGACCAGCGGTCGGGTCGCATTGAGGTCGTCTATGTCAGCCATCAAAATTCTGAGAAAATACGTCGATGCAATTAATACGTCTAGGCAACTTCGGAAATAATCCGCACTGGTCAGTTTGTGAGTTCCGGTAAATATAAGTACCAACGCACGGGTTCTTGGAAACAATTCGCTGACTTGAGATTGGCCACGATTCTTGTCATCATCAAACTTGTGCGTTACCGCTATAGGATATCAGGCCGAAAACCTTGTCTGCGAACCCAGGCCGCAAACGAAGGCTGCAAGCCAGCATCTATTATGGTACTATCTTTACGTCAATACATTATAAAAAGTTTCCTCAATTTTTACCATTGACCTGATTTTCTTTGACTCAACACTCCATTTCCCCCAAACAACCCGCCATTAAGTTACATGGCGTACGTGTAAATAACCTGAAAAATGTCTCGTTGGAGATCCCGCATGGGCAGTGGCTTTCAATTTGCGGCATTTCCGGGAGTGGCAAGTCCAGCTTAGCATTTGATACATTGTTCGCCGAAGGACAACGACGGTACCTCGATTCGCTCTCGATTGGATCCCGAAAATTTGTCCAATGTATGGATCGACCGGATGCAGATCGAATCGAAGGCTTGCCACCAGCGTTGGCGGTGCAAGCGGCCCACGAGTCGTTTACCAGCGGAGCAACTGTGGCGACGATTACCGAAATTGGTGATTTTCTATCGATTATGATGGCAAGAATTGGAATCGCAGTTTGCCCATCTTGCCAAATCACCGTTACCCGGAACAGCCCACAAACGGTAGCCGAACGGTTGAGCGAGGAAAAAAGAGGAAAAAAATTCATGGTTTGCTTTGCCACCCCTTCCTCAAACCGTAAATTTTGGGCGAGTGATTTACAGGAAGCTCACCAGCAGGGGTTCCGACGCGCGATTGTCCAAGAGAAAATGATCGATTTGGCAGAGATCGGCAATGCAATCAACGATTTTTTTTCATCACCTGTGACTTTCGAAGGCGATTCGACCTCATCCGAACATAGAAAGTCAAAAATAAAACCGCAGCCTGCGCTAACGAAATCACTCGGCTCCTCCAATTTAAACGATGCCCAACGCCCGTTGATTGTAGTCGACCGCTTAACTACAACCGACCAAACCGCTGATGCTCGAATTTTGGAAGCCTTGGAAATCGCGTTTCAGTTTGGCTGGGGTGAATGTTACTTGCTGGTGCAGTCATCGGCATCTGCGGAGAATGACCAGGGTGACGACGACAATCGAAGTGAAAATTTGCTTTTTTCTTCCCACCTAAAAGACACCACTTGGTCGATCGAAGGTCGTCAATTTCAACTCCGGCGTTTCGCATCCGCATTGGCTTGTCCGCAATGTGGGCAGGGATTCCCCAACCCGCAACGTCAGTTTTTTAAGCCCTTAAAGTTGACATCCACTAACAGCGACGCGCTTCCCCCAGGTCGCACTGCGCTCCCTCCTTTTCCTACCAATTGCCACTGGCATCCCGCTAGCGACATCTTTCGAATGGAATCATACACCATCCGTCGGTTATACGATTTGCCACTCCAGCGACTTGCCGACTGGTTACAGCAATTGGAATTGAGTCCCAGTGATGCTGCGATTTGCAACGGTCCATTGAAACAGATTCGGGCTCGGTTGAGTTACTTAATTAATATCGGACTAGGGTATCTGCCACTGCAACGACCGCTGCAAGCGACCAGTCACGGAGAACGACAACGATTGCTGTTGACAAAATGTCTGGGCTCCAGTTTGACCGAAATGCTATACGTCTTGGATGAACCTTCGCGCGGCCTTCACCCGGCCGATATACCCAGCCTGATACAAGCCATTTCGCAGTTACATCAAGGGAGATCGGACGAGAAAAAATCTGCCAACCTCAATTTTAATACCATCGTCGTGGTGGATCATCAAGAGGAATTGCTCCGCGCGGCTGAACGAGTCATTGAGATTGGCCCGCAGGCCGGAGCCGACGGAGGTGAGATCATTTTCGACGGCAGTCCCGGCCAACTAAAAAAGGCGAACACGTTAACCAGTCGATACTGGCAAGGCGATCAGACCTGTCGATCTCAATCAATCAAGCCGTCCACCACGTGCCGTCAACATCGCCCCCCAGCAGGCTGGATGAGCCTAAAGGGGGCGTGTGCCAACAACTTAAAAACGATAGATGTCGATTTTCCATTGGGCTGCTTGGCTGTGATTGTTGGTGTCAGCGGTGCCGGTAAGACCAGTTTGCTACAGCAAGAACTTTTTCCCTGTCTGAATCAGCGTTTCCGCTCAAACCTTAAAGGCGCTAACAATCAAGGTTCAAGCAATGTGCAAGTGGAAGCCCGCGATTTCAATGCGAGTGACAGGTTGATCATTGAAGGTCGCTTGGAAGACGTTGTCTATGTGGACCAAACGCCAATCGGTAGCAGTGGACGCAGTAATCCCATGACGTTTATCAAGGCTTACGACGAAATTCGCAATGCGTTCGCCGAAACGCCTGATGCTGAGCAGCGGAATCTCAAACCAGCCGATTTTAGCTTTAATCTGAAATCAGGGCGCTGTTCACGATGTGAGGGAAATGGGCAGCTCAAAATCGAAATGCAATTCATGGCTGACTTGATTTTGACTTGCGACCAATGCCAAGGGACTCGGTTTTGCGATCGAGTGCTGAACGCTCGATACCGAGGTTTGAACATCGCCGAAGTTTTGAATTTAACCGTTCGTGAGGCGTTCTCGTTTTTTCGGGGCAAACCAAAACTTCAAACCAAACTAAAAACACTTATCGATGTGGGTTTAGACTATATTCGACTGGGACAACCTGCCAACCGACTTTCCGGCGGTGAGGCTCAGCGATTGAAACTGGCTCAATACCTGGCGGTTCCAAGATCCAAGCCGACACTGTTTCTGATGGAAGAGCCGACCCGTGGATTACATCGCCACGATATCG